>JAQXIR010000106.1 GCA_029007885.1 Lachnospiraceae bacterium
TTACCGGTGAGGGTCCGGTGAAAAGAAGAATCATGGACATGGGGATTACCAAAGGCGTAGATATTTATGTAAGAAAAGTTGCACCTTTGGGAGATCCGATTGAAGTAACTGTACGAGGCTATGAATTGTCCTTACGAAAAGCCGATGCAGAGATGATTGTAGTCGAATAATTTTTTTTGCAGATAGGTTAGAAATAACTAACCGAATAATAACGATGAAATTAAAAGGAGAAAAGTCATGTCTATAAAAATTGCACTTGCAGGGAACCCGAATAGTGGTAAAACAACATTATTCAATGCGCTGACCGGATCGAATCAGTTCGTTGGAAACTGGCCCGGCGTAACAGTAGAAAAGAAGGAAGGTAAGTTAAAGGGATACAAAGACATTGTAATCATGGATTTACCGGGAATTTATTCATTGTCCCCGTATACATTAGAAGAAGTTGTCGCAAGAAACTATCTGATTAATGAGAGACCGGATGCAATCATCAATATTGTGGATGGCACAAATATCGAAAGAAACTTATATCTGACAACACAGATTTTGGAACTCGGAATTCCGGTAGTTATGGCAGTCAATATGATGGATGTTCTGGAAAAGACAGGCGATCAGATTCACATTGATAAACTCAGTAAAAAATTGGGCTGTGACGTAGTGGAAATTTCCGCATTAAAAGGAACCGGCATTCGGGAAGCAGCTAAAAAAGCAGTGGAACTTGCACAAAAGAATGATGCTGTAACTCTTGTACATAGTTTTTCAAAGGCAGCGGAAGATGTCATCGCATCAGTGGAAACTAAGTTGCAGAATTTCGTTCCGGAAGAACAGAAACGGTTCTTTGCAATTAAACTGTTGGAAAAGGATGATAAAATCCAGAGCCAGATGCGTTCCGTTCCGGATGTATCCGATGAAATCAAACAGATGGAAGAAGCATTTGATGATGATACGGAAAGCATCATTACCAATGAAAGATATGTCTATATTTCCTCCATTATCGGGGGCTGCATTACAAAAGCAAAGAAAGAAAAGATGACTACGTCGGATAAGATAGACCGTATTGTGACGAACCGATGGCTGGCACTTCCTATTTTCGCATTGGTTATGTTTATCGTCTATTATGTATCGGTTACAACGGTAGGTACACTTGTGACAGACTGGACGAATGATGTGCTTTTTGGAGAAATCATTCCGCCTGCAATTGAAAGTACTTTGAATGCTGTCGAATGCGCCGACTGGTTACAGGGGCTGATTCTTAATGGTATTGTTGCCGGTGTGGGTGCAGTACTCGGTTTCGTACCACAGATGATGATTTTATTCATTTTCCTTGCTTTTTTGGAAAGCTGCGGATATATGGCGCGTGTTGCATTTATTATGGACAGAGTATTTCGCAAATTTGGACTTTCCGGTAAATCATTCATTCCAATGTTAATCGGAAGCGGTTGCGGTGTTCCGGGAATTATGGCATCCCGTACCATTGAAAATGACAGAGACCGCAAGATGACCATTATGACGACAACATTTATCCCCTGTGGTGCGAAACTGCCGATTATCGCACTGATTGCCGGAGCCTTTTTTGATAATGCAGGCTGGGTATCCTGGAGTGCATATTTTGTCGGCGTGGCAGCAATCGTATGCTCCGGAATCATTTTAAAGAAAACAAAAATGTTTGCGGGTGATCCGGCACCGTTTGTTATGGAACTTCCTGCTTATCACTTACCGACCGTAGGAAATGTACTGCGTAGTATGTGGGAACGTGGATGGTCCTTTATCAAAAAGGCAGGAACCATTATCCTGTTATCTACAATTGTACTTTGGTTCTTGATGAGCTTCGGATGGGCAGAAGGCAGTTTCGGTATGCTGGAGGCAGAACAACTTGACAGCAGCATACTGGCTAAAATCGGAAGTGCGATTGCATGGATTTTTGCACCGCTTGGCTGGACACAGGCGGGCGAAGGCTGGAAGATGGCAGTGGCAGCCGTTACAGGATTGATTGCAAAAGAAAACGTTGTTGCAACCTTTGGTCTGCTTTTCGGGTTTGCGGAAGTGGCAGAAGACGGTGCGGAGATTTGGGGCAATCTGTCAACAGTCATGACGCCGATTGCATCTTACGGATTTTTAGTATTCAACCTTCTCTGCGCACCATGCTTTGCTGCAATGGGAGCAATCAGAAGAGAGATGAACAACGCAAAATGGTTCTGGTTTGCAATCGGATATCAGTGCATACTTGCTTATGCTGTTGCAATGTGCATTTATCAGATCGGCACATGGATTACTGAAGGTGCAGCCGGAATCGGAACAGTGGCAGCACTCTTATTGATTGTTATACTGCTTTATCTCCTCTTCAGACCGTATAAAGAAAGCAAAACATTACATGCCGATATTAGGAAACCGGCATGTACAAAATAATCCGGAGGTATAGAAATGGGAACACTATTAGTCGGAGCAATCCTTCTTATAATCATTGCGCTTATAATAAAAAGTATGGTAAAAGATAAGAAAAGCGGAAAATCCTTGCAATGTGGCGGACAGTGTGATAGATGTAAAATGAATTGTCACTAATTGGAGGAAACAGCATGTATATGGAAATATTAAAAGGAATATGCATTCCGTTCCTGGGAACAACACTGGGAGCGGCATGCGTATTTGTCATGAAAAAGAGCATGAATAAACAACTGCAGCGGGCACTGACCGGCTTTGCGGCGGGAGTTATGGTGGCGGCTTCTATCTGGAGCCTTTTGATTCCGGCAATGGAACAGGCGGCAGATATGGAACAGTGGGCTTTTCTGCCGGCAGTTGTAGGATTCTGGCTCGGCATTTTATTTTTATTGTTCTTAGATCGGGTCATCCCGCATCTACATTTAAACAGCACGAAGGCGGAGGGACCGAAAAGCAATCTTCAAAAAACTACAATGCTGGTTTTGGCAGTGACACTTCATAATCTGCCGGAAGGAATGGCTGTAGGTGTGGTTTATGCCGGATGGCTTGCTCAAAATGAGGGAATTACAATGATGGGTGCTCTGGCACTTTCTCTGGGTATTGCGATTCAGAACTTCCCGGAAGGCGCGATTATTTCCATGCCGTTAAGAACAGAAGGTGTCAGCAAACGAAAGTCATTTCTTTATGGAATGCTTTCCGGTGTAGTGGAGCCGATTGGGGCGTTGCTTACAATTCTTGCTGCTTCATACATTCTTCCGCTTTTGCCGTATCTGCTAAGTTTTGCGGCAGGTGCCATGATGTATGTCGTTGTAGAAGAACTGATTCCGGAAATGTCGCAAGGAGAACATTCCAATATAGGGACCATCCTGTTTGCGGTAGGATTTACGGTTATGATGGCGCTTGATGTCGCACTCGGATAGACGACAGGCACCTTATTTATGAACAATATATATGTAATAAAAAGCCGATAACTTCAAGTTACCGGCTTTTTTAGCGGAGACGGCGGGATTCGAACCCGCGTGCCCCGGAGGGCTAACGCATTTCGAGTGCGCCCCGTTATGACCACTTCGATACGTCTCCGAATATTTACACGCTATTTATTTTATAGTAAATCAGGTAGAAACGCAAGCAGAAAAGTTCCGGATAAGAAAGGTACACACTTTTTAGCGAATTCTACAGGACGTAGTTTTGAAAATAATGAATTTGCGTAACTGTTTTGCACAGTATGGAGGATTTATACCAGTTTTGGCGTGTTCCCGCTACTTTTGCGAGAATTGCGTTGCAAAAATGGAGGATTTATACCAGTTTTGGCGTTTTCCCGCTACTTTTGCGAGAATTGCGTTACAAAAATGGAGGATTTATACCAGTTTTGGCGTTTTCCTGCTACTTTTGCGAGAATTGCGTTACAAAAATGGAGGATTTATACCAGTTTTGGTATTTTCCCGCTACTTTTATGAGAGTCACGTTGCAAGAAATGAAGGGCGAGCGCAGTCGTCATAACGATTAGAAACAGTTTTACCTTTTTTGAGTTAGTGTCACATCATTGACTGGTGTACAGAAAAGTTCCGGATAAGAAAGGCATAAAAACATTGAGAATATACCTAAAATAATATATAATTATTTTGGCATAAATAAAAGGACATGCGTAATAGATACCATGTGATGGAAGAATAATGACGGAGGAGGTTGTACTGATATGAAAAGAATCGGTATGTTAACAAGCGGCGGTGACTGCCAGGCTTTGAATGCAGCAATGAGAGGCGTTGTGAAGTCTTTGATGAACAGCAAAGAAGAGGTTGAAATTTACGGATTTTTAAACGGATACAAAGGACTTATTTACAGCAACTTCAAAATGCTTACAGGCAAGGATTTTTCCGGAATTTTAACAGTCGGCGGCACAATTCTCGGCAGCAGCAGAACTCCTTTTAAAACCATAAAAGACCCCGATGAAAACGGTTTGAATAAAGTTGAGGCAATGAAACAGAATTACTATAAATTGCAATTGGATTGCCTTGTGATTCTGGGAGGAAACGGAACACATAAAACTGCCAATCTGTTAAGACAAGAAGGGTTGAACGTCATTACACTTCCGAAGACAATCGACAACGACCTGTACGGAACGGATATGACATTCGGATTCCAGAGCGCCGTAGATATTGCCACAAGCGCAATTGACTGTATCCATACGACTGCAGCATCCCACGGAAGAATTTTTATTGTTGAAGTCATGGGACATAAAGTCGGATATCTGACATTGAACGCAGGTATGGCAGGTGGTGCCGACATTATTCTGATTCCGGAGATTCCTTATGATATTGATAAAATTGTTAAGAAAGTAGAAGAACGTATTAAGAACGGTAATAAGTTTACCATTCTTGCGGTTGCGGAAGGTGCCATCAGTAAAGAAGATGCAAAACTTTCCAAGAAAGAATATCAGAAGAAATTACAGAATTCACCTTACCCTTCCGTTTCTTATGAGGTTGCGGCAAAGATTCAGGAAAGAACGGGTCAGGAAGTCCGTGTTACCGTACCGGGACATATGCAGAGAGGCGGAAGTCCGTGCCCTTATGACAGAGTATTTGCAAGCCGCCTGGGTTCAGAGGCAGGCAAGCTGATTCTCGAAGGAGAATATGGATTTATGGTAGGATATCGCAATCGTGAAATCGTAAAAGTCCCGTTAGAAGATGTGGCAGGCAAGTTAAAAATGATTGATCCGAATTCTACAATTGTTCAGGAAGCAAAAATGCTGGGTATCAGTTTTGGTGATTAAAAATGTCTTATACAGCCCTTTACAGAAAATTCCGTCCGGACAATTTTAAAGATGTTAAGGGACAGGAACATATTGTTACAACTTTACAAAATCAGATAGCAGCAGACCGTATCGGACACGCATACCTATTTTGCGGAACGAGAGGAACCGGTAAAACCACAATCGCAAAACTGTTTGCCAAAACAGTCAATTGTGAACATCCGGTTGACGGTAACCCTTGCGGTGAATGTGCATCCTGTAAGGCAATTGCAGCAGGAGCCAGCATGAATGTAATCGAGATTGATGCTGCATCCAACAACGGTGTTGATAATATCCGTGAGATTATTGATGAAGTCTCATATTCTCCGGCAGAGGGGAAATATAAGGTTTATATTATCGACGAAGTTCATATGCTTTCGATAGGAGCTTTTAATGCACTTTTAAAAACATTGGAAGAGCCACCGTCTTACTGCATTTTTATTTTGGCAACGACAGAGGTACATAAGATACCGATTACGATTTTATCACGCTGCCAACGGTATGATTTCAAACGAATTACGATAGACACTATTGCGAACAGGCTGCAGGAGCTGATTACGGCAGAAGAGGTGGAAGTGGAAGAAAAAGCTCTTCGCTATATTGCCAAAACTGCGGATGGTTCCATGCGTGATGCTATCAGCCTTTTAGACCAGTGTATCGCATTCCATTTCGGACAGAAACTAACATATGATATGGTATTGGATGTGCTTGGTGCCGTCGATACGGCTGTGTTCAGCAGATTGTTACGGGAAATTCTTGACAGAAATGTGTTAGGATGCATATCTCTATTGGAAGAAATCGTAATGCAGGGACGGGAACTGACACAGTTTGTCTCTGACTTTACATGGTATTTACGGAATCTTCTTCTTGTCAAAACAACGGACGACATCGAAGATGTCATTGATGTTTCTACAGATAATAAAAACCGTCTGAAGGAAGAAGCACAGATGACGGATGCCGATACCATCATCCGATATATCCGTATTTTTTCCGAACTTTCGGGAACAATCCGCTACTCAGGACAAAAACGCATTTTAATTGAGATTGCGCTGATTAAACTCTGCAAACCGCAGATGGAACAGACACAGGATGCCCTAAAGGACCGCATAAAAGCACTGGAAGAAAAAATAGAACAAGGAATTCCGATGGTAGCAGTGCAGGGAAATGTACAGGCAGTTCCAACACCAAAGGTAGAACTTCCCAAAGCGATTCCGGAAGAAATCAGCGAAATAGTCAGAAATTGGCCGGCAATTGTGAATACTGCCGCAAACATGATGAAAGCACAATTAAAGCAGGCAAAAGTAAGTCTTTCCGCAGACGGCAAACTTCTTCTTGGCGTACCGGACGGTATAGAATCCGACTATTTTAAAATGGAAGGCAGAAAAGAAGAAGTTGAGACGTTGATTTCGAATTATATGCAGAAACAAGTAGAAGTTACGATACAAAGTTACGATCCGGAACGGAATTTTGACGAGCAGTATGTTGATTTATCAAAATTAATTCAGACAGAAATAGAAGAGGAATAAAGGAAAGGAGTTTCATAAATATGGCAAAAAGAGGAGGATTCCCGGGTGGCGGGATGCCGGGAAACATGAATAATCTGATGAAGCAGGCACAGAGAATGCAGCGTCAGATGGAAGAAAGCCAGAAAGATCTGGAGACGAAGGAATTTAGTGCAAAAGCAGGCGGCGGAGCTGTTGAAGTAACTGTTTCGGGCAAAAAGGAAATCGTAAAAGTTACATTATCGAAAGACGTAGTAGATCCGGATGATGTAGAGATGTTAGAGGATCTGATTGTAGCAGCGACAAATGAGGCGCTTCGTATGGCTGATGTGGCATCTGCGGAAATCATGAATAAGATGACCGGCGGCCTTGGCGGAGGGTTTCCATTCTAATGCAGTTATACAGCGGACCGATTAATAAGTTAATAGATGAACTTGCGGCACTGCCGGGAATCGGAGAAAAATCGGCGCAGCGTCTGGCATTTCATTTAATAAATATGCCGAAGGCAAAAGTCGAGCGCCTTGCCGCTTCTATTGTGGAAGCGAAAGAAAAGGTATGTTATTGCCGTGAATGCTACACCCTCACAGATAAGGATATCTGTCCTGTCTGCGCCAATGAGAAAAGAGACCATACTACAATCATGGTAGTGGAAAACTCCAGAGACCTTGCTGCATATGAAAAAACCGGCAAGTATGAAGGCGTGTATCATGTCCTTCATGGTGCGATTTCCCCAATGATTGGAATCGGGCCAAATGATATTAAACTAAAAGAACTTCTGGAACGATTAAAGGCAAACGACATTAAAGAGGTAATTATTGCGACAAACTCGAGTTTGGAAGGCGAAACAACAGCAATGTATATCAGCAAACTAATCAAACCGACAGGTGTGCGGGTTACCAGAATTGCAAGCGGTGTCCCGGTCGGCGGAGATTTGGAATGTATTGACGAGGTGACTTTACTGCGTGCACTGGAAGGACGTACGGAATTATGACAGACCTTTTACAAAAAAAGGTCTGTTTTTTGCTGTTTTATGTATAAAGTTGTGGACGAGTTTTAAAATTGTGATGACATCTTTCGATAAAAAAGAAAGAAGTACGGGTGTTATACTGGATGCAAAACAAAATGAAGGAGTGTGTTTTGCGTGCAACTGCCGAAAAATATTATGCAGATTGGGGAACCCGATGCGTTTTACCGTGTTTATATAGAAGACTATGTTTATACATATATCAGACAAATTGAGAAAAAATCCGGAACAGAACGAAAAAAGATATATCTTTTCGGGAAGAAACTGAGTGATTCCACAACCTGCCATCTTTATGTGTATGGAGCCGCAGACAGTGAAAAAGGGATTCTGTCAGTTCAACATGAGTTCTTTCCTGAATTTGATATTTTGGGGATTCTGTCAATTTATCGAAATTCCATGGAAATCTCCCTGCAAAACGGAAGCGCTTTTTCCCTGAACGGCTTTTTTGTATATTATGAACAAAATGACGCAATGCAGGAATTTCTTGTACATAATTTCCAGGAGTCCGACAAAAATTCCCTAAAAGAAAATTCGGAAAGTGGACAGACACCGGCAATACGACAGAGAAAAGCAGCCGAGTATCAGAATAGTCGATATGAAAAAGGAAAAAGGAACTTCGATACCGATACCCGTTTTCTTTATACGGCTACCTTCTGTATGGGGATTATTATCTGCATAATCGCAATCACTTCCATTAATCGTTATGATAAAATGAAAGGCTTTACAAACCGGTTTTTACAGGCTCTTAATATGGAAGAAGAAAACAGGCAGCAGGCAAAAGACACAGTTGCAGTAACAGAACCCACGTCGGAAGAAAATATTTACCGGGAAAGTATATATATAGAAGAAATTAAGGAAACCATACCGCCTGAAAGTGAAGCGGAAACAGAAACCGAGATAGAAACACAAACAGAAACGCAGACTGAAACAGAGACGGAGTCGGAAGAGAATATCATGACGGAGTATCTGATAAAGAGTGGTGACTCACTTGCTAAAATCAGCAGATCCTTTTATGGGGATGACAGTAAAGTCAAAGAAATCTGTACATTGAACGGTATTGAAAATCCGGATGACATTAAACAAGGACAAAAAATACTATTACCATAAGAAATTTATGTTATAATCAATTTGATTACTACGAAAGATTTGAGGAAGACGTATGTCAAATATTAGGAATTTCCATGTTGTGCCGGGAAAAGCGGAGGCGGAAGCGGATTTTTCCGAAAAAATAAAGAAACATAAAATGACCAGCATACTCAGAAATATCGTGTGCTTTCTGGTAATTGCGATAATTGCAGTCCTACTTATTATCCAATATAAAAATCAGGTATTTACGAATGCCATTATCACGAGTCAGGCAGATTATAAAAAGGTTGATAATACTTACTTTACAAAAAATGACGGTAACATCATTACTTACAGTAAAGACGGTATCAGTTGTATGGATTCCAAAGGGAAAACAAGATGGAATATGACGTATGAAATGCAGAAACCAATTGTGCGAACAGCCAAAGGAATCGTAGCGGTTGGGGACAGCAACGGACATATTATCTATATGATTGACGGCAACGGAGCAATATCGCAGGTGGATACGAACCTTCCGCTCAGAGACTTTTCTGTTTCTGAGAATGGAGTGGTTGCAGCAATCCTTGAGAATTCCGGTAACCTATGGGTAAATGTGTATAATAAATCAGGAGAATTGCTCGTAGAGGCGAAGGCAACGATGTCAATGACAGGATATCCGATGACAGTTTCCATTTCCGGTGAGGTTATGGGAGTTTCCTACTTCTCAGTGGATGGCAGCCAAATGAGAAGTAGTGTAACATTCTATAATTTTGGCGGAGTCGGAGAAAATGTGACAGATCATATTGTCAGCAGTTATGATTATGTCAATGCGGTGGTTCCGACATTACATTTTTTGAACGAAGAATCAGCATTTGCCGTGGCGGATAACAGGCTCATGTTTTTCTCGGGATCAAAAAAACCTACGGGTGTTGCCGACATTCTTCTGGATGAAGAAATTCAGGGGATTTATTACGGAGACAATTATGTGGGACTTGTTTTTTACGATAAAACAGGAACAAGCAAATACCGTCTGGATGTTTATGCTGACAATGGCAAAATGGTCATGTCTCATTTGTTTGATATGGATTTTAAAGACATTCTGATTCAAAATGAACAGATTATGATTTATAATGAGTCTCAATGTAGTCTACTTAGTATGAAGGATCGTGAAAAATATACGGGGACATTTGAGAACCCGGTTTTCTTTGTGACTGCAACCGATTCTCCCAAAAAATTTGTCTTGATAACGGAAAATTCACTTGAGACGATGGAGTTAAAATAGAAGATAAAGAGGTTATGTATGAATATTACACTATTGGTGGTAATTCTTCTTATTATAATAGAGATTGTAAGAGGATACCAAAAAGGAATGGCGAAAGAACTTTTGGGATTAATTGCATTAGGCACTGTGTTTTTTGTATTGGCGATTCTGATTATGCTTTTTTCCAGTTTTGAAGCCGGAGAAACGACAAATGTTTTGTACTCATTTATTCTTTTGGTTGTTCTCGGGATTGTTTATGGAATCATAAAGTTTATTTTAAAGTCGGTAAAGGCTGTTTCACATCTTCCTGTGTTTCATTTTATGAATTGCTTATTAGGCTCTGTCATCGGAGTTGCAAAAGCAGTCTTAATCATCTGGATTGTATTTCTTCTATGTGCGAGAGGATATCTGGGGCCGCTTACGGGAACCATACAGGAAGATATTATGAGTAATACTTTTTTAAAAATACTTTATCAAGGCAATATCTTTGTCATTTAAAGTAAACAATTGATGCAGTCTTACAGAAGTTTTGCGAGACTGTATTTTTGTGTGAAAAAATGGAGGAAAAGTGTACACTAGTCAATGATGTGAAACCGACTTTTTAAAAATAAAAGAATGGAATGATTGTAGGACAGTTTCTGATCACTACGACGTCTGCGCTCGTCCTTCATTTCTTACAACGTGACTCGGCACTCTCGTGAAAGTAGCGGAGAAAGATTAAAGCTAATATGAATCCGCCACTTCTTGCAACGTAACTCTCGTAAAAGTAGCGGGGAAACATAAAAGCAAGTATGAATCCGCCACTTCTTACAACGTGACTCTCGTAAAAGTAGCGGAGAAATACTAAAGCTTGTATGAATCCGCCATACCGTACAAAAAAGTTCACATATATCTTGGCGTGCGAGTAACCACTTACGCAAGATGTAGGTGTACGGGGTGCAGAAGAAAAGGAAAAATTGTAAATGTGTATGCATATGAATAGCCCCTGTACGATACGGAGCGTGATTTCTTGTGTGAAAAAATGCAGGAAAAGGTCTTGCAAATTGAAATAAAGAATGATATTATAAAATTCCACCGTAAAAAGCGGTTGGATAAAAATATTTTGGAAACCCCAAAAAAACAGTTGACAACGGAAGACGCACATGCTACTATAAACGAGTTGCGTGTGAAGAAACCGGACGCAGCAAAGAAGCAAAAAGAACCTTGACAAGTGAACAGCAATGCAACCCTGAAAATTCAAAAAGAGATTTCAGA
>JAQXIR010000107.1 GCA_029007885.1 Lachnospiraceae bacterium
CGTCTGTGGAATATATCCGATATTTTTTAACCATCCTTCGTAATTTGTCTTTACATCAACACCATCTGCCAGAATCTGTCCCGTCTGACGTGTTAAAAGTCCTAACATAACATCTACAATCGTTGTTTTACCTGCACCGGAAGTGCCGACAATGCCGACCGCTGCTCCAATCGGAATCGTCATATCTGCATGATCAAAAATAAGTACCTTGGAATTGGGATAATGATAAGTGATATCCTGCAACGTAATCTCTTTTTGAATATCCATTTTGGTAACTTTTTTTGCATGGGCATACGCCTCCGCATCATACACAATCGTTTCATCGTGAATGTCTTCCTGCAGATTATCGGATACTCCCATAAAAAACGGTTCAAAATAGGAAATGCTGGTCAGGTAATTATTTATTCTGTTCGCACTCGGGATCAGACGCATGGCAGCAAGTCCGAAGGTCGTAAGCTGCGGTAACATCTGTGTCACACTTGCTCCCTGAAGCATCACCGCCAGCATGTACAAAACAAGGCCTGCGATGCAGACTGTCTCAATGAGCAGACGTGGCGTCGAATTGAATAAATTATATTTCTGAACCGCATTGACATAGCCGGCTCCGCATTTTGCATATTCGCTAATAAAATATTGTTCTTTATTTGCAATCTTAATCTCTTTGATTCCCATAACCGACTGTTCAATCCACTTAAACAGTCCGGAGTAGAAATCCTGATTTTCCTGTCCTGCTTTTACCATAATCGGTTTTATTACAACTTTTATTAAAAACAATACCAAAACAAGTAATGCCGCAATCGTTAAAATCATCTTGGCATCCACAACAAGCAGTACTGCCACAAGACATATAAAAACAACAGCTTCGCTGATTAGTTGCAGAAAACTCAAAATCAGTCCGTACATATTATTGACATCTGAAGTAATGCTTCTTTGAATCACTGCGGTATCCGCATTCAAGTAGTACTCATACGGTCGGTTCATAAAGTTAATCATCATTTTCCGGGATGTTGCAAATTGGTTGGTATAGACAAAGCGCAGCTGTACAACATTCTGTAAAAACAGAAAAAGATTTTTTAAAACAAATGCCCCAATCAATGCTAACATCATTACAATCGTAAACTGCGTTATGTTCTTTAAATGCAGTCCGTTATACAGAACAGACATGTACTTATTATTCAGTACCGCATCCGGATCAAGCAATACCTCAATGACGGGAATGACAACGGAAATACTCAAACTTTCCAGAATACCCCCGATGAGCATTAAAAATACAATTAGCACCATTAAGCGTTTTTGTTTTGCGTCCAGCAGACGGTTCATTTTCTTTAAAATTTTAACCATAGGTATAAATCTCCAACTTAATTTGACATTTCATTTTACCACAGAAGCAGTCAAACGACAACACACCAGCCGTGAGTTGCCGTTTAGATGAACTTTGTCTATATCGCCTCATTTTGTCTGTGCAGTTCCGGTGCTTCATACCGGTCCATAAAATCTTCCCCCAGATATACAATTTCCCCTGCAAACCGGATTGCATTAGGTACCGTAAAGACTGATATTACTTTATCAAACGTAAGCCCCGGAATAAAATTCAGTACTTCCATCGGGAATTTTCCTTCAATGACAATCTGATTAGGAAATACGCTTTTATAATCCAATATGTCCCGCGGATGCGGTTTGATTAAAACCACTCCGTCTAGGCAATAATCTCTGATAATATCCCTAAAAATCTTTTCTCGCACGTTTAGTTCACACAATGGTTCCGTTAACAACAGAATCCTCGGCTTGTCTTTCGGGCATGCTGCCAGTTGTTCTTCCAATTTTGAAAGATTTTCCATAAACAAAGAGACTAGCGTACGCTTATCTTCGTCTGAAAGGTTTGCCGTCAATTCTTCTCTCGGTTTCTCAATATATTTGGGAATCGGGTACGGAAGAACGGAAATATTGTTCACTTCCATATCGATACAGTATTTGGCATATCCGTTCTGAATGAAAATCATATTATGCGCTGCCATCCATGCTTTCAGTTTAAAATGCCCACGGTTATCATACCGGGCAGTATCATATGTACTGATACAATCGAGTCCATCCTCAATGGCATGATAATAGATTTTTTTGTAAGACAAATAATAACCAATCGGATCGGAATCGCAGAACACATAAATATCCCGGTATTGCTTAAAATCCACCGGAACATACGGTTCCTGTAGTTTTCCCAGCAGTTTCGTATAGCGGATACGGTTTATCATGTTTAATATAATGTTTCCCTTATCCGTATGATATTTTTTTAGTTCCGGAAAGCAAATGTCTTCCTTTTCTTCAAACATATAAACTTCTTCGAAAAGTCCGCTCTTCTTAGCCCTGTCTTTCAAATTGCCAAAATCATTCGACATCGTGCTGAGCACAAGAGTGGCTTTTCCACGCTGTTCTTTCTCAAGGTTCAATTCTTTTAATGCCGCAATATACGCATGATAATAGGTATGGCATACATAGATTCTGTCTTTCATGTTACAAATACTCCTTTTGGAAAAAACCACTGTTTTTCAAAAATTCAGTGGTTTTTGTTTATTTCCCTTAGTTTTCCTCATAATTAACAGAAATTCTCTCCAGAGCCTGCGTCGCCCTCTCAAAAGCTTCTTTTGCATCTTTTCCCGTTGCAATCACATGTCCCAGCCTGTCGTTGCTCGATTTTGTTCCGTTTGCATGATCCCCTGCTTTTTTATAAAGGACAATTTCTTCCACTCCGGGAAATTCATATACTTCTTTCGGGACAGAAATTTGCTTAATGATTCCGGATTTTCCGGGAATAAAACGGATTGCTGCTCCTTTGTTCCATTTTTTTGTAAGGTCAACTTTTCCGCCTGTTGCCAAAACCACAGAGTTTCCGACCATATCTACTCCGGTTGAAAGGGGCACCAGTTTGGATGTGATAAAATCTCCGCCCAGCCGCGCTGCCAGTTCCACAATTTTAGGACCGTCCTTAGTCAATTTTACTTCGGTGTGGGAAGGCCCGTTCTGCAAACGGATGGCTGCAACTGCCTGCTTTGTAATTTCTTTAATCTGCTCCTGCAGTTTCACCGGATGCCGGGAAGGTTCCGCATGACCGAGTTCCACAAAATATGGCGGAGGTGTCGTCATTTTATCGGTAATCGTAACAACTGTCGTATCCCCGTTTACCGTCATGGATTCAACACTGACTTCCTCTCCTTCCATGAACTCCTCTACCATCACAACACCGTTGCGGGAATTGCTTTTGCTGTATTCATAAACTGCCAGAGTGTCTTCCGGATTTGTTTTACCGGTTGCTGCATCTTTCCTAATCAGCACCACTCCGCGGCTTCCGGCATTATCAGCCGGTTTTACAATCATATCGCTTTGCAGGGCATCTACCGCATTCTGAAATTCCGCTTCATTATGAATCACATAATACTGCGGAATCGGTACTTTACACTCCCGCAAACGCTCCCGCATATAACTTTTTATGGTTGCACACAGAGAATCCTCATAGGCAAGATCCGGCTGTTTCCCCAATTTTTCGTTCACATATGCTGCCGTTCTTACCGGCCCGTCACTCGTTGAAGTAATCACAACATCCGGTTGGTAAATACGTGCCTGTTTTAATACTTCTTCCTGATCCAGCGTGCTGACTACCAGCTTAACGTCTGCAAGTGCAAAGCCGACCGCTTCCGGATCATAGTCGACAAGGATTATCTCATATCCCATTTCCTTTGCTTTTTTGATTGCCGGAACCTGTAATGCACTGGCACCGAGAATCATCATTTTTTTTGCCATCGTTCCTATCCTTTATTCTTCGATTAATTTCCATGCAAGCGGTGTGCCTTTTGTAATATCCGTCTTCGCCTTTTTGCCCAATATTTCTTCGTAGTACATTGTGTGAAGTCCAAAGTTCGGACGAATGGAACGCACATTTTCTTCCGTAAACATTTCTCCCGCTTTGATATCTTTTACAACAAATAACGAACGTCCGTCTTCCCTGCTGCGCGTCTGCTGTTCTGTCAGTTCGTAGGTTACTTTACCGAGTGCTTTTTCCACAATACGGATTTCCTCTACCATCTGTTTAAATTCAGCCGGTTCCATGGAAAACTCCGCATCCGGGCCGCCGTCTGCTCTTGAAAGTGTCAGGTGCTTTTCAACCATCTTCGCCCCCAGTGCCACGCTTGCTACCGCAACCGTACATCCCATGCTGTGATCAGACAGACCGGTGCTGCAGTCAAAAACCTGTGCCATATTCGGGATCACTTTTAAATTCATTGCTTCATACGGAGACGGATAGGTGGAGGTACATTTCAGTAAAATGATCTGCTCGTTTCCTTCTTCCTTACATACACGAAGTGCCCGCTCGATATCCTCCAGATAAGCAATCCCCGTTGCAAAGATTATCGGCTTTTGAAGCCTTGCAATCTTACGGATTAACGGAATATCATTGATTTCAAAAGAAGCGACCTTATAAGCAGGCATATTCATCTTTTCCATAAAATCCACGGCAGTTGGGTCAAACGGAGAAGAAAAACACTCCAGTCCCAGTTCGTTTGCATATTTCATAAGTTCCGGCTGCCATTCCCACGGGGTATACGCCTCTTCATACAATTTGTGAAGCGTTGTTCCGTCCCAGATGGTTCCCTGTGTAATCTGAAAATAGTCATTGTCGCAGTCAAGTGTAATTGTATCTGCCGTATATGTCTGCAATTTCACCGCATCTGCCCCGGCATCTGCTGCCGCTTTGATAATGGCTTTTGCACGGTCGAAATCCTGTAAATGATTTGCAGACATTTCCGCCACAATAAAAGTCGGTGCATCACCGCCAACATATTTCTTTCCGATTTTAAATTGTTTTTGCATTGTACTTACCCGTGCCTTTCTAACGATAATTTTCTGTCATCAATCCGTATTTCATTTCTGCCAATTTCCAGTCTGTCAGATTGTCGATATCCTGCACCTCTGTTTCCGGCACTTCAATCGGGAAATAGCCGTCCGGCAAATCGCCCCTGCAGGCACGGTATTTTGACACATCATACAGATAAAACTGTCCGCAGTCATGATACATCGGTTCGAGATCCTGCGAGCGTTTCATGGCATTTTCCGGATAACAGTAATTGAGTCTGCCGTTACGGATTGCCATACCACGCTGTGGCGGAAAAGAAAACCGGACAACAGGCATCACACCGGATGCCTGGTTATCTTTTAACACTTTCATCGCATCCTGCAATTTTTCTGCTGTTACGAACGGAGCCGTCGGATAAATACATGCCATATACGTAAAGGTTTTCCCCCGTTTTTCATATTCCTCCAGCACTTCCATTAGTACGTCATCCGTTGTCGCATAATCATTTGCTGTCTGCTCACTGCGCATAAAAGGAACATTCGCTCCCGCTTTTCTTGCAATCTGTGCAATTTCCTCATCATCTGTTGAAACCATAACCTCTTCAAACAGGCCCGAGGCAAGTGCTGCTTCAATCGAATAACAGATTATCGGCTTTCCCAAAAATTCTTTTTTATTTTTCCCTGGAATTCGTTTGCTCCCGCCTCTTGCGGTGATAATTGCTACTGCGTTCATATTATTTCCTTTCATAATCAAATCATTTGCGAAGTATTAATTGGCTCTGTTTTATTAACCGAGTAATAGAAAACTTTCCTTTGAAGACACGCTTTCGCTCCGTGAAAAACGTAGCAGTACTAAGGATTTTTCTGCGTATTACTTGAAAAATCCAAGTACTGACGTTTTTCAAGGGTCTTTGCAAGAAAGTTTTCTATTATTCGGTTGCTAAAACTGAGTTTCTAAACTTACAAATGTCTTTAGTACTTCTGCAATTCGTTTTGCGCCGTTTCCATCCGTCACCTGACGCAATTTTTCTTTCATCCTCGTCCGTTTTTCGCTATCATTCAGTAAATCGTCTATCCCATTCAGAATCTTATTGATACACTCCACGCGGTTTTCCCGAATGTCTCCGGCAAATATCATGCGCTCTTCCTCGGCAAAAAAGTCACTGTCGTAACGCTGATTATCTGCTGTAATGAAAAACACGGTCGGACGCTTAGTCGCACACAATTCATATAGCATCGTACCTGCTGCCGAGACTGCAATGCAGTTTTGTTCCATCAGTTCTGCCATATTGTTAACATTATGATGTAAAATGATATTCCTATGTTCTGCCGCCAGTTGTTCCAATCGTTCCTTATTCTGATGGAATCTGCCCACAATTACATGAAATGTTGTCCCCGGAAACCTTACATCCGATACGGCAGTTTCCAATATTCCATACAGAGACTGCAAACTGTCTCCACCACCGCAACTAAGCAAAACAGAATTATCACTGCCGTCTAACATTCCACTTTTTCCAAATTCTTCCCGAAGCGGTACATAGGAAGGTCCAAGACAAAGTTCTGTCTTCGCGGTATATGCGGTTTCATACGGGAATTTTGTATAATAAGCATTATAATTAATCAGAATCTCTACAGGATACACATCTTCAAACAAATCATCAATATATGCAAAGCGAACCATATCCGGTAATGTCTCTTTTAAAGCATTGAAATATTCCTTTTTCATCCGATAGGAGTCAAACAGTATTGTGTGAATCTGCCGGTTGGTAACCTCCTGTGCCAAAAGCGGTACCTCTTTAATCGGGTTCTCCCAATTCGTATGTAGCACAAAATAAGGGAGTCCATTTTCTTTGAGCATGGAAACTCCATACTCATCTGCTAAAAAAAACACCACATCTTCGCCCAGTTTGATTAATTGTTTTGCTATTGTAATACAACGCATAATATGTCCGGTTGCCACTACATCATTTGCATCTGCACGGATTCCGATCATCGGTACATCTCCTCATACTCATTAACAGCCGCTACAATTCTGTGCATTTCATTCCTGCCGTATCTTTGATCCAGCGGAATTGCCGCTATATGGGAAAAAATATATTTTTCGTCTTCACTTAAATATTCCTCGTTTTCTTTTCCGACAGGCCAGAGTACCGGCACATAGATATCCTGTTTACAAAGATATTCCTGCCATTTTTCACGCTCCTCCATATATACCGGAAAATATAACGGTGCAGCATCCGGATCAGGTGTTTGAAATACCGGTGTAAGTCCTTTTTTATTCTGCAGTCCCTCGCAAAGGATTCGGTAATTATCATTTCGCTTCTTTTTGCATTCTTCTTCCTTTATTCCAGATAAAAGCAAAGCTGACACTTTTGAAAGTTGTGTTATCTTTTCATTCCGGTCAAGACAAACTTCCAGTTCCCTGTTTTGAGCCAGATATTCTTTCTTGATTTTCTGTAGTTCTCTTATCCTGTCCTCCGCATCGCTTGAAGCTTCCC
>JAQXIR010000108.1 GCA_029007885.1 Lachnospiraceae bacterium
TGGTTGCATAATGTTGATTACCGTTACCGCCTTTGCCTCCGGTAAGAAGTACAAATCTTCTGTTTTCTCTTGACATGTCAGTAATGACTTTTCCGGATTCGGCTTCTTTTACAACAGTTCCTTCCGGCACTTTTAAGATGATATCACTGCCGTTTTTTCCTCGGCAATTCTTCTTTACGCCGTCTTCGCCATGTTGAGCACAGTATTTACGGATGTGTCTGAAATCGGCAAGTGTATTTAAGCCATCATCGATTTCTAAAATTACACTTCCGCCGTTACCACCGTCACCACCATCAGGTCCGCCGTTTGGAACATATTTTTCTCTACGGAAAGATACGTGTCCGTCACCGCCTTTTCCGCTTCGTACATAGATTTTTGCGCGATCTGCAAACATAGTCAAAAACCCTTTCTTAGCAATATTAAAAACAAAGGCTTCAAACATCAGATGTTTGAAGCCCGTTTCAACCTCGTTATTTTTCTACAGGATATACGGAAGCTTGTTTTTTATCTCTTCCTAATCTTTCAAATCTTAATACACCGTCAACCAAAGCGAATAATGTATCATCACCGCCACGTCCAACGTTAACACCCGGATGAATCTTAGTTCCGCGCTGTCTGTATAAAATATTTCCTGCTTTTACGAATTGTCCATCAGCTCTTTTTGCACCTAATCTTTTGGATTCGGAATCTCTACCGTTTTTGGTAGAACCAACACCTTTTTTATGAGCAAAAAATTGAAGGTTTAAATTCAACATGGTCTTACACCTCCTCGAATTTTACGTCAACATATTTCTTACCGTATTGTTTTTTGACTTCTGTTAAGCCAAGGATCATTGCATCCATAAGAAGAATCGTCTGTTCGGATAAAGATTTTGAAAAAGTACAGGAAATATATCCTGTTTTCTCATCTGTCTCAATCTGCGGAATATCTTCTGTTAATTTTTCAATGGAATTTATTGTGTTAATAACCAAAATGGAAATCGATGCACAAACAATATCCTTTGAATAAGCTGCATATCCGGCATGCCCCATACAGGAAAAACCGGCATATTGACCGTTTGACTTATATACTGTAATTTTGGTCATTCTCAAAACCCTTAAGCATTAATCTTGTCGATTTTTACTTCAGTGTATGCTTGTCTATGACCGTTCTTTTTGTGGTAACCTGTTTTTCTCTTGTATTTGTAAACGATGACTTTACGGCCTTTTGCCTGATCCATTACAGTTGCGGAAACGGTTGCGTTAGCAACTTCATCACCAACTTTTAAGACGTCATCTTTCACAGCGATTACCTGGTCAAATGTTACAGTGTTTCCGGATTCTGCATCGAGTTTTTCAACGCGAATTACATCTCCTTCGGAAACTTTGTACTGCTTTCCACCTGTTGCAATAATTGCGTACATATGGCACCTCCTATTCACAAACATCCTTATGTTTGTTTTACTCGCTAACTATGGTGATAAGTCATTTATAAAAGACTTATGCTTATAACCTCGTTATGCGGCATACTCAATTATAATAACAGATGAACCTGTAACCGTCAAGAAAAATTATCAAAAACCTGCAAATTATGAAGAAAACTGCTCCGACAAAGGAGCTTGCTTTTTCTTTCTGGTAATTTCCATCAGCCCAAGCGGCGTCATATCAATCAGTTTGCAGGGAATGGGATCTTTTTTTAACAGATCACGCATATACGCCATGAGTTCTTCTTTATGATTTTTTGATGACATATTAATAAAATCTATAATAATAATACCGGAAAGATTACGAAGAATCATCTGTCTTGCGATATGCCAAGCAGCTTCAAGATTGATTTTTAGGATCATTTCTTCTTTATCTTTTTTTTGTACACATTTCCCCGTATTCACATCTATAACCGTCATAGCTTCTGTCGGTTCGATAAAAAGTGTGGCACCGCTTGGCAGATAAATTTTACGGTCAAATAATTCCTGCATTTTACTTTCTAATGAATGAACTTTTAATAGCGGATAAGAATCCGTATAAAGAGAAATCTCAACATTTTGCTGTAAATTCTTTTGAGCTGATTTTGCCAGCAAAGCGTCATAGACTTCAGGAATGTCGGTAACAATCCGCTCATAAGATTTATCCGGTAGTTCATTTAGAAAAGACAAATATCCCGGCTGCGTTTCATATAAAAGGCTATAACAGGTACGCATCTTTGCTTTTTCAAGAATACTCTGCAAAGTATTGCTCAAAGAAAGGATTTCCTCTTTCAGTGGTGCAAAATCCGAAAGTTCTTCTGCTCTTGTCCGTATCATGACAGAAAACGGAAAATCCTGTTCCAAATAGCATGCAATCTGTTGCTTTGTAAGCTCCGATAATTTTTTGCTATAACGTAATGTAGCAGAATCTCTTTTTAGTGAAACAACACAGTATCTTCCGTTTAAAGAAAGATTCGCAGTCACAACCGGTTCTTTCGTTTTGACTGCCTCCTTTAAAAATTGTACCGGAAGTTCATCCCCTATCTGCAGATTTTCTGCATTTACCCTATTCGTTACCGTTAACAGCGGGATTTGTTCAAAAGGCAAAAAAGCCTTTTGCCCGTTTGCAATCTCTACAAAAGCCGCATTCAGATTCTTACTGATTTGCTTTACTTTTGCAAGATAAATATTGGATATCAGATTTTTCTTAACATCCGTTACCTGAAGACGTTCAATATGTTGCTCATTCATCAAAAAAGAACAGATTTTTCCCCGATAATTTGTAATGATTATCTGTGAATGAATCAAAAGTCATCACCTGCTTCTTCCAAAGGTTTAAAAACCGGGCTCTCCGGACTGCCTGCATTCAAATACGTGTCTACTCGTGTAATCTGAATTTGTAATGGTTCACATGAAACCTTCGCAAATTTACATAATGATTCAAAAACAGTAATAGGTTTGATATTACCACTACTACTTGCGTCAACCATCATATTTAAAATTCCGTCTTCGAAAGAAAGTTCATAGATATTCGGTTTAATATCAATGGTCCGTTCACTCTTCTTTGTCTGTTTTGTAATCATAATGGTATCCTGTGACAGATAAGGCATTATCCAATCACTGAAGTCAACGGCATATTCTGAAGGATTTTTATACGTAATCCGATATTTTGCAGCGGCAACTGAGGCCATTGCATTTTTTGCTCCGTCCGGAAGCAGTTTTGCGGATACAATTTCTATTCCGGGTACCATTGATTGATTTAATTTATTTACAAAATCTTTGGTGCCGGAATGACTGTTGATTTCAATATCAAAATATTCTCCTTCGCTACAGTATCCTACACCAAGAGGCGCAGCAAAACTCATAATCTGATGTGGGCTAAAACCGGATGAATAACAGATATCAATTCCGCTGCGACGGATTGCTTTTTGAAAAAAACGCATAATATCAAGATGTCCGATAAAGCGCATAACACCATATTTTTTAAACTTAATTCGTACTTTCATAATTCCTCCGATAGCATGCGCTATTTGCGATTGATGCAGATTCCTGTCCGAAACTTTGCAACGCCGCAACCGTTACAGTGTTCTTTACAATTTGGGGTTACTTCTTCCTGTATGGCTTTACGCCATTCATTTTTCAAAAACTCTTTTGAAACGCCGCAATCAATAAAATCCCACGGGAATACTTCATCCAAAGAGCGTTCTCTGGAAATATAGAACGGAATTGAAACATTACATTCTTCAAAGGTTTTAAGCCAGACATCATTTTTGAAAAATTCACTCCAGGCATCATAAATACAGCCTTTTTGATATGCTTTTAAAATAACTTCTGAAACTTTTCTGTCACCTCTTGCAAAAACACCCTCTAAGATGCTGACATCAGCTTCATGCCAGTTATACTTAATGCGTTTCTGATTTAACTGTTGCATAATAGAATTCTTTGTCAAATATGCTTTTTCGATAAATTCCTCTTTTGTATTCATTTTAGCCCACTGGAACGGAGTAAATGGCTTGGGAATAAAAAAGGAAGTACTTGCCACAATCTGAACCGGGCCGTTTTTTCGTTCTTCTTTAGGGACTGTTTCAAAAAATTCTGCCGCTATTTTATCGCATAATTGCGCAATTCCTATAATATCTTCTTCTGTTTCGGTAGGAAGTCCTAACATAAAATAAAGTTTTACTCTTGTCCATCCGCTTTCAAAAGCAAGGTGACTACCATGCAAGATATCCTCTTGCGTAAGCCCTTTATTGATTACATTTCGAAGTCTCTGACTCCCTGCTTCAGGTGCAAAAGTTAAAGAACTTTTCTTGACATCCTGCACTTTTTCAAAAACAGAAAGAGAAAAATTATCAATTCGAAGCGATGGTAAGGAAATATTGATATAGCGTTTACTGCATTCTTCAATCAGATAATTGATTAGTTCTTCCAACTTACTATAGTCACTGGAACTTAACGAACTTAAGGAAATCTCCTCATGCCCTGTATTATTTAACAAGGTGACGGCATATTCTTTTAGCGTATCCACATCACGCTCTCTGACCGGACGATAAATCTGCCCTGCCTGACAGAATCGGCAGCCTCTGATACAGCCTCTTTGAATCTCCATGACAACACGATCCTGTGTTACTTTAATAAATGGAACAATTGGCTTTTGCGGATAAGGCGCCAAGGTAAGGTCATCTACTAATTGCTTCACAATTACGGAAGGAATACCCTCCATTTTGGGATAAAACTTGTCTATTGTACCATCTTCATGATAAGTAACATTATAGAGAGACGGTACATACATTCCGGGAATCTTGGCCGCTCTTTGTAAAAAAACATCTCTGGAGACATCTTCTTCTTTACATTGCTTATACAAATCCATCAGATTTCGGTACTGAACTTCCCCTTCTCCGATATAGAAAAGATCAAAAAAATCAGCAATCGGTTCCGGGTTGTAGGTACACGGGCCGCCTCCGATTACAATAGGATCTTCTTGTGTACGATCTTTCGAAAGGAGCGGAATCCCGGAAAGATCCAGAATCTGCAGGATATTTGTATAACACATTTCATACTGAAGCGTAATTCCCAGAAAATCAAAATTTTTTATCGGTTCTTGGGACTCCAGTGCAAATAAAGGTATATTCTGCTCCCGCATGATTTTATCAAGATCTATCCACGGCGAAAAGACACGTTCACACCATATATCATCATAACGGTTAAACATGTCGTATAATATTTGTAGTCCCAAATGAGACATCCCAATTTCATAAACATCCGGAAAACACATTGCAAACCGGACGGCAATTTTTTCTTTATCTTTGATTACACTGTTAATTTCATTTCCGATATATCTTGCCGGTTTGTCTATTGACAAAAGAATTTCATCGGACAAAGCCAGTTTTTCGTTCGTCATTTGCTGCCTCCTTATTCTTCTAAAGTATAAGGGAATTGACTTATAAAATCAAATGAATTTACAGAAAAGGTTTCACCGACTTTCTCTACAATGAAAGAACTTGACAAAATATGGTAATGATATTGATAAATATCCATAAATAAAAGAAATAAAACAATACTAAGAAAAAGTCGTAGTTTAAAGGAACCCGACAGGAAAGCCGGCGCATTTGCGGAATCTAACGAAGATTCGGGATGGGAATAGCTTTCTTTACCATATAGAATTTTCTCTCTTTTTCTCATTTGCTCAAAATTATCGTCCTGTCTTTCGCGAATGGTGCGCACTAATTCAAGTTTGCGCTCTAATGAAATATTGTCCATAAAAATCTCACTAAATCCTAATTAGTACATACTATGCAGAAATGAATTTTGTTATTCAAAACTACAATAAAAAAGAGTGCCCGGTCAAAAGCCTTGGACACTCTTAAATTTTTTAACGTTTTGCAAGATCTTCCGTAATCTCTTCCCATGAGATATTTTTTTCTGCCATCAATACCATCATGTGATAAAGGAAATCGGATATTTCATATTTTACTTCATTTGGATTTGGATTTTTTGCGGCAATGACAATTTCCGTTGCCTCTTCGCCAAGTTTCTTTAAGATTTTATCAATTCCCTTATCAAAAAGATAATTTGTATAAGAGCCTTCTTTTGGATGTTCTTTACGGTCTAAAATAACATTATATACATCCTTAAAAACATGCAGAGGATTATCTTCTGTCTTGGTTTCATTTTCACTAATATTTTGGAAGAAACAAGTTTTGTTTCCTGTATGGCATGCTGCTCCAATCTGTGTAACTTTTGCAAGAATCGTATCATAATCACAATCTATGGTAAGAGACTTAACATATTGGTAGTGACCGCTTGTTTCTCCCTTTATCCATAGTTTTTGACGACTTCTGCTAAAATATGTCATTCTTCCGGTTTTTATTGTCATTTCATAGGCTTCTTTATTCATGTATGCGACCATTAATACTTCATCGGTCTTACAATCCTGCACTACAACGGGAATCAGGCCGTCAGAATTTAATTTAAAATCATCAAATGAAAATGCGGCATGTGTCTGCATGGTAGAAATGCCGTTTTCTTCAAAGATTGTTTTTAAGGCATCAAATTCAACAGCATTTTCCGTTACAATATCACCGGTAATCCCATAAACATTATCAAGCTTCAGTAATGCGATTAATTTATCGAGTGTCATTTCCGGAAGAGTTGCAATTACCGGAACAGGAGAAGTTTGTAATGCTTCCTTAATATCCTTAGGATTTAACAGAATAATACGGTCTGCATATTCTTCAATCACATCTTTATAATTTGAGATTTCAATCATATCATGAATGCAGACAACAATCTTATCTTTGCCGAATTTTTTTGAAACTTCTTCCGTAATTGCAACGTTTTCTTCTTTCGAGTAATTCAAAACAGCCTGAGAACAACCTGCATAAAGAAGTTTTTTAACATCTTCCATTCTTTTCACGTTGCCGGCACCGATTACAGGGATCTCTAAATTTTCACAAATTTCTTTTATGATATCAAGAGATTCTTCATGTGCAGCATCGCCATCGGAAAGATCATAGACAATCAGCGCATCACAATGGTTTTCGTTATAATAGCCGGCCAGATGAACCGGGTTTTCGTCAAGGACGGTATCATCTGAAAAACTCTTAACCGCCTTTTTATTATGTAAAAATATGCATGGAATGATTCTGCGTTCGTTCATTTGTAAAGACCCTTTCTTTTTAAAGACTTCCTTTCGTACTCAATACATCCTGAATTCGTTCGTCCTTTTGACAAGCTTCATCCAGTGCTTTTGCAAACGCCTTAAACATAGCTTCTGCTACATGATGCGAATTTACGCCGTCAAGTACTTTTATATGCAGATTCATTCCGGCACTGTAAGATAATGCATAGAAGAATTCACGAATCAATTCGCTTTCCAGTTCACCAATCATTTCTGTAGGGAACGTATATTCAAAATTAAGATATGGTCGTCCGGAAAGATCCAGTGCACAAAGAACAAGTGCATCATCCATCGGAAGAAGAAAAGAACCGAAACGTTTGATCCCAATCTTATCACCAAGTGCTTCTTTAATCGCATTTCCCAATACGATTCCGGTATCTTCTACCGTATGATGTCCGTCTACTTCAAGATCGCCTTTAACTTTCACACTTCCATCAAAAAAGCCGTGTTTATAAAATCCTGTCAGCATGTGATCAAAAAATCCGATACCTGTTGCAATATCTGATTGACCGGTTCCGTCAACGGTAAATGTTAAATTAATATCCGTCTCTTTTGTCTTTCTTGTTATTGTTGCAGTACGTTCCATGATGTACCTCCGTTTATTTTTCAAATCTTACCTGGATGGAATTAGCATGTGCTGTGAGTTTCTCCTGCTCTGCAAAATATGCAATTTCATCATGTACTTTATCTAATGCTTCTTTAGAGTATGAAATAATACTGGTTTTTTTGGTAAAGTCATCTACGTTCAAAGGAGAAAAGAACCGTGCGGTTCCGTTTGTCGGCAGAATATGATTCGGTCCGGCAAAATAATCTCCCAGTGGTTCAGAAGAATACTCTCCTATGAAAATAGCACCCGCATTCTTGATCTTTGTCATAACATTATACGGGTCCTTTGTCATGATTTCAAGATGTTCGGAAGCAATATCGTTTGCAGCGTCTATTGCAGACTCCAATGTATCTGCGACCAGAATATAGCCATAATTATCCAAGGATTTTCGAATAATCTCACTACGGCTTAAAATCTCACAAAAATCATCCACTTCCTTTGATACTTCTTCTGCAAGCGTACGGCTTGTGGTAATCAGAATGGCACTTGCCAGTTCATCGTGTTCTGCCTGAGATAACAAATCAGCAGCAACATATCTTGGATTTGCGGTTTCATCAGCAATAACAAGGATTTCGCTCGGTCCTGCAATCGAGTCAATTCCTACATATCCGAAGCAGGCTTTTTTGGCAAGTGCAACAAAAATATTTCCCGGTCCCGTTATCTTATCAACTTTTGATACACTTTTTGTCCCGAATGCCATAGCCGCTATAGCCTGTGCACCGCCAATTTTATAAATCTCGTCAGCTCCGGCAATATCAGCAGCAACAAGTGTAACAGGATGTACTTTTCCGTCTTTCCCCGCAGGAGTAGCAAGGACGATTTTATTTACACCGGCAACTTTAGCCGGAATAATGTTCATTAGTACACTGGAAGGATAAAATGCCTTTCCACCGGGGGCGTATGCTCCGACACTTTCAATCGGAGTAATCTTCTGTCCCAAAATACTGCCGTCTTCTTTTGTAATAATCCAGCTTTCGCGCAATTGCTTTTGATGAAAAGCAAAAATGTTTTCAGCAGCATCTTTCAAAGTTTGAATGAACTGTTCATCTACTTCTTTATATGCTGCTTTTATTTCTTCGTCAGTCACACGAATATTTTCGGAATTAATGTCCCATCCGTCAAATTTCTTCGTATAAGAAAAGACTGCACTATCTCCTTGCTCTTTTACGGCATTTACAATTTCCGAAACAACCGCTTCATACTGTGTATATTGATTCGGACTCCTTTTTAAAAGATCCTCTAATATATTATTTTTTGTTTCGGTTGTTAATTCTACAATTCTCATTTTTCCTCTATTCCGAAGTATTTAAAATCAACTTCTTTACTTATTATTTTCCAATACACTACGTAAGTCATTAATTAATTTCTTTATCCTGACAGATTCCATTTGCATACTCACCTGATTTACAATCATTCTGGCAGACAGCGGACAAATTTCTTCCAAAACTTCCAATCCGTTTTCACGCAATGTAGAGCCCGTTTCCACAATATCAACAATCACATCTCCCAAAGAAACAATCGGACCAAGTTCTACTGAACCGTTTAATTTAATAATGTCGACAGTCTGTTGTTTTTTATTGTAAAAATAATCTTTGGCAATATTGGGATACTTACTGCACACACGAATCATTTCATGATGTTTTAAAAGCTCACCGGCACTTTTAGGACCGCATACACACATACGACATTTTCCGAATCCGAGGTCTAGAACTTCATAAACTCGTTTTCCTTCTTCAAGCAAGGTGTCTTTCCCCACTACACCGATATCTGCAGCACCATATTCTACATAAGTCGGTACATCGGGACCTTTCGCCAGAAAGAATTTTAATTTGAGTTCCTCATTTACAAATATTAATTTTCTGGTATTCTTATCCTTCATTTCCTCACAAGTAATTCCAATGGATTCCAGTAATTCCAAGGTTTTATTTGCAAGGCGTCCTTTCGTCAATGCAAATGTTAAGTATTTATTATTTTCCATAAGTTTTCCTAATCCTTTATATAAATCAATTCAGATGATGCAATACGCGCTGAAAATGCTTCGTATTTTGAACAGTCTTCATTTTCTTTCTGAATCATTTCAACGGTATATCCCATATTACGTCTTTCCTTAGCAAAGGTAAGCGCTTTTTGAAAAGCCTCTTTCTCATAAACAACAACAACTCTTTTGTTTTGCAAGGAAACTGTTGTATTTTGCCTGGATAAAGCCTGCATTAAGTCATCAATCAGAATAACGAAACCGACAGCAGGAGCATCTTTCCCAAATTTTTGAAGAAGGGAGTCGTATCTGCCGCCCTTAACGATAGCGTCTCCAACTCCATATGTATAAACTTTAAAAATCATACCTGTATAATACTGATACTTACTTAACATTCCGAAATCAAAAGAAACATATTTTTCGATTCCGTATAACTGTAATACATCATAAAGTTCACGCAGACGTTTTACTGCCTTAAGAGAACGTTCATTATTCACGATAGCCTCTGCTTTTTCCAAAACATCAACGGTTCCGATTAAATCACCTGTTTTTAAAAGAGCCTCGCGATATGCTTTTTCAACATTTTCATTTAGGAGATACTCTTCTGCCCCGAAATAGTTTTTATTGGAAATATATTCTCGAAGCGTAAGTTCCAGGTCCGGTGTAAAATGAAACTCCTGACACAGACCTTTGAAGTATTCTGCATTTCCAACACTTACCTGAAAATCACGTAATCCCGCATTTAATAAAGATTCAATAACCATACTGATGATTTCTGCATCTGCATAAATACTTTCATCACCGATTAATTCTACGCCCATTTGCGTGGATTCCTTTAACTTTCCCTGAAGATCGGAAAGATTTGTAAATGCATTTCCGAGATAAGAGAATCGAATCGGCATGTCTTCATCCATAAAATACTTTGCAGCACATCTTGCAATAGAAGGTGTAAAATCAGGACGAAGTACCAGCGTATTGCCTTCTTTATCGAAAAATTTATATAATTCACGAGATGGTGTAGTTCCGATTTCTTTACTGAATACATCAAAGAATTCAAATGTCGGTGTCTGAATATCCCGATATCCGTACGATGATATTTTTTGATGAAGCAGGGACTGTACCTGAAGTTTTTTCTCATATTCTTCGCCGTAGATATCACGTACACCTTCGGGAGTATGTAATAACTGTTTTCCCATACATTTTCTCCTTCACTTTAACACTTTAGCATGCTAATATGCTATCACACTAAACTAATGGTAGTATACATTTGCATTTATCAGATGTCAACTTCTTTTTTTCTGTCATTTAAGTCTTTATTAATCATATCAAGATATGGAAGATAAATACCATGTTGTTGACTAAAGAAATAATCTTTGCTTAATTCTTCATATCGAAAACTCTTCCGTCCGCCACATCTTGCACGTTCCCAAAACACAAGAAGTTCCTTTATTCTTAAATAATAATAAATATCTTTTGAAGAATAATAAATCAGAAAGAAAGCAATGCCGCCCTGTTTTTCAAATTGTTCCATAAAAGTAACCTGATGTTCATGAATGTTTTGCAAAGAAAAGGTATTTGCAGCACATTCTTTGGCATCAAAACAAACAGGGATTCCCTGAACGACTCCGATATAATCAACCGTACTTTTCTGATCAAAGTACGCCAGTGTAATGTGTCGGCTTTCTTTATCAATCGTAATAGGAGTTATCGGTGTCGGAATCTTCTGAATGAGTGCAAGGTTGTTTTCCAAATATTTTTCATTGGTACGGTTAATGAAGTCTTCGAGTACGGAACCGCGCAGACCTCTTGAGTTCCATGTAGGCATGTTTATTCTCCGGTAAAAAGTATCTTTTTTAAATTCATAAATGTATCAGGTTCTTTACATATAATCGTCCGATTGGAAAGATCGGATAACTCTTTTGGCATGTTCGTAAAAACAAGACTGTATGCATGTAGCATTTGAGATGTAATTCCGTTTTTTAAAAAGCGTTGATTTACGAAAGCATTCCCGTATTTTGCATCTCCGACCAAAGGATGACCGATTGCTGCAAAATTTGCACGTATCTGATGCGTTTTTCCGGTAATCAATTCTGCTTCTAAATAGGAAAATTCGTTATTACTCTGTAAAAGACGATAATTTGTCTTGATACACTCAAATCCTGCCGGTAAATCTTCATTCCCTTCATCAGTAATAATCGTAACCGTGTTTTTTTGCGTATCCTTTTTTAAATATGCGGTTAACATATCTTCTCTTTTGGGTTTCCCTACAACAAACAGGCGATAATTCTTATGAAAGGTTCTGTCTTTAATACATTGACTCATAAGCCGGCTGCCGGTTAAAGTCTTACTGCAAATAACAATACCGCTGGTATTACGATCCAGGCGGTTTAATACAGACGGTTTAAAATGAACAAGGGATTCCTTTGTGATGGTTCCTTTTGTTAAAAGATAACCAATCATCCATTCATTTAATGAAATATCATCATGATTTGCCTTTTGCGTTAAAACACCTGCCGGTTTTCCAACAAACAAAACGTGCTCATTCTCATAAATTACCGAAATTCCGGCAAGAGACTCATAAGCCTTCAGATAAGGTTCCGTTACCCTTTCTAAATCAGTTTGCGTACTTGTCAGTTTTAGCAATGTTTCATCTGAAAAGAAAAGTTTAACCAAATCATTTTCTTTTAACACTTCACTGCCGGATGCTTTCTTCCCATTTAAAAGAATGTTTTTCTTTCTAAGCATCTTATAAATAAATCCACCTGTGGATTGATACAGATATCGTTTTAAAAATTTATCCAGACGCTGTCCCGCATCATCTTTTCGAATTTTTAATTCTTTCATAGAATAATCCTTTTACAGTGAAACAGTAAACAAGAGCGAGACCAAATCATCTCGTTTGCTAAAGTCGGAAAAATTCGTATTGATTTCATCCAGACGATTCAGATATTTCCCGAGATCTTTATATAGTTTTACTGTGATATCCTGAATTCCTTCTTTTTTAAGAAGATTCTGAATATGATTTGTAAATTCCTGTTCATCAATATTACCGTTTTGTGTATAGGCAAGTATGCTGTTTTTTGTTACTGTTAAATGAGAAATGGCAAAATTTTTAGAATACCCTGTAAAATAAAGATGATAATAACCGTTTAAGGAACCAATATGGTCTTCTATCTTCTGACAGGTCTCTTTTTTGCACTTAGGAATTCTGAAATTCATTATCACGCTCACAAGACTTTTACTGGCAGGAAGACATCCTAATACCGCAACTATCGTCAGAAGATTTGCCTTTGTATGTGTACTCAGGTACCCTAATAAAAATACTGCAAAAGACAGAGCAAACATCATAATCGTTTTAAACAGTTCTGTTTTCTTCTTATAATCTAAATATTCATAACTTCCTTTTAATTTTCTTTTCATATCGTAAATCTCCTTAGATAATGCCCTATTTTAAAAATCTCATAATTCTAAGAAACAATGAATGCGGAAGGATTTTACAACCTATTAAGAACAATTTCATCGGTATGCCGCACACGGAAATCTCTTTTTTGTTTCGACTGTCTTCCAATGCTTTTTTTACAACTTTCTGTGGCTGTACCATCACATAGTTTTTAAGCATCAGTCTGCCTTGTCCTTTTTCTGCGCGCTCAAAAAATTCTGTATCTACCGGACCGGGACAAACGGCAGTAATATGAATCCCTTTATTGCGTAGTTCTTCATTCAATGCTCTTGAAAAACTTAGTACATACGACTTTGTCGCAGCATAAACAGCAAAATTGATTTGCGGAAGAAACGCTGCACTACTGGCTAACTGTATCACACGGCTATCCTGATCCATAAAAGGAATACACTCATAGGTGATTCTTGTTAATGCACGACAATTTAGATTAATCATATTAAGCTGCTCATCAATCGGAAGTTTTGTGAATGCACCAAGAATGCCAAAACCGGCACTGTTTATTAGCATAGTAATCTTTGGATTATAGTTACGAAGTTGTTCACAAAATAATGAAACATCCGATTCTTTTAATAAGTCGATTGCAAATATACGGCAGGAATGACGGCAAGATGCTGACAATTTACGCAAACGTTCTTCTCTTCTTGCAATTAACCAGATTTCATCTACACTCTTAAAATGTCTATCTATCTGTCGTACAAATTCTTTTCCGATTCCGGAAGAAGCACCGGTTACAACAATAATATTCATGTTATTGCCTCTTTCTACTTCTTTTTATGAATGTTTCGAATTGTTTTTTTCTTCGGGCTCTTTTTCCTACCTTGTGGCTTAACGCTGTTTTCTGTCTTTCTTTTTTCAAATTTTCCGTTTTGGGGCCGAATCAGGCAGTTCTTTGAAAATCCGATTAAGTCCTCTCTTCCGGCTTTTATGAGGGCCTCTTCCACAAGTTGTCTGTTTTGAGGATTACGATATTGAATTAATGCACGCTGCATTGCTTTTTCATGAGGATTCCTGCAAACATAAACAGGTTTTAATGTAATGGGATTTAGCCCTGTATAATACATAACCGTTGAAACTGTTGAAGGTGTCGGATAAAAATCCTGAACCTGCTGAGGCATATAGCCTAAATCTCTCAAATATTCTGCAAGTGCAACTGCTTCTTTCAAAGTAGAACCGGGATGTGAAGACATCAGATACGGAACAATATATTGATTTAATCCGTATTCGTCATTTAATTTTATATACTTTTTACGGAATCGCTCATATACATCGTTAGAGGGTTTTCCCATGTTTTTTAACACTTCATCACAAATATGTTCCGGAGCAACTTTAAGCTGACCGCTGATATGATATTGTACCAATTCTCTAAAAAACGAATCATCTTTGTCTTCTATCAGATAATCAAAACGAATACCGGAACGAATAAAAACTTTTTTTACCCCGGGAAGATTTCGAAGTTTTCTAAGAAGCGACAGATAATCCGAATGATCCACGTTTAAATTTTTGCATGGAGACGGCACAAGACACTGCCTGTTGGTACATACGCCTCTTTGCAATTGCTCCTTACATGATGGAGTACGGAAATTTGCAGTTGGACCTCCGACATCATGAATATATCCTTTAAAAGCAGGCTCTTTTATGATTTTTTCGGCTTCTTTTATAATCGATTCATGACTTCTTGTCTGTATGGTTCTTCCCTGATGAAAAGTGAGTGCACAGAAATTACAGCCGCCGAAACAACCTCGATTGCTTGTCAGTGAAAACTGAATTTCACGAATCGCCGGAACACCGCCTTTTTCTTCGTAAGACGGATGATAGGTTCGCATATAAGGAAGGTCGTAGATGTCATCCATTTCCTGTGTTGTAAGAGGCGGTTGTGGTGGATTTTGAACGACATATTGATTGTTTTGATACTTTTCAACAAGAATACCCGCTTTTACAGCATCCGTATTTCGATATTGAATACCAAAACTTTCCGCATATCGCTCCTTATTTTCTTTCATGGAATCATAGTCCGGAAGCATGATTGGATCACAGAGTTCTTCAGGATGCTTTGTCTTAAAAACAGTTCCTCTGATAAAGGTAATATCCGAAACCCGGATACCACTGTTTAGTGCGTCGGCGATTTCCACAATAGAACGTTCTCCCATACCATAGGAAATCAAATCTGCCTGACTGTCTAATAAGATAGAACGCTTAAAAGAATCTGACCAGTAATCATAATGTGCAAGCCGCCTTAGACTTGCCTCTATTCCACCGATAATAATCGGAATATCTTTATATACTTTTCTGATTAAATTTGAATAAACAACCGTTGCATGATCCGGTCTTTTATACGGTTCTCCCCCGGGAGTATAAGCATCATTCGGACGGTGTTTTTTGGACACAAAATAATGGTTTACCATAGAATCCATATTTCCCGAAGATACCAAAAAAGCAAGACGCGGTTTTCCCAATATTGTAATACTTTTATCATCCTTCCAATCAGGTTGTGAAATGATACCGACTGTATATCCGTGGGCCTGTAATACACGACTGATAATAGCATGTCCGAAGGAAGGGTGGTCCACATAGGCATCTCCAATCACATAAACAAAATCAAGCTGTGTGATTCCCTGAGAAAGACATTCTTCTTTTGTAATTGGTAAAAAAGTATTTTCTAACATAGAACTCCGTTTCTTACTAAATCAATTCAATATCATAAAAATCATGAATATAATAATCTGCTTTTTCTTTCTTTTCCTGTGTCTGATATAAGGAATAATCATCTTCTACTGCACAGACTTTCATGCCTGCCGCTTTTCCTGCCATAATTCCCGGCACAATATCTTCAAAAACAAGACAGTCTTTAGGAGCAACATGAAGTCCTGATGCTACTTTTAAATAAATGTCAGGAGCCGGCTTTCCTTTCGGTACTTCTTTTGATGTCATAATACAGGAAAAATAATCGTCAAGTTGATGCGCATGCATGACTGCTTCTACAAGTTCTCTTGAATTACTGGTTGCAATTCCCAGCGGAATGTTACGTTTTTTGCAATAAGACAAAAACTGCAAAACGCCTTTTTTCATCGGAACTTCATGTAAATATTTATCCCATGCCATCTCGTTCCAGGTTTTTTGCATCTGTTCAACAGAATCAGGAAAAGGAAAATGATTTTTAAAATAATAAGCGGTTTCCGTAAAACTAAGTCCTTCAATTTTAGACTGTAAGTCTTCCGGTAACGATAATCCGAATTTTGCAAAATAAGCCCTGTCAATGTCCTTCCATATCCACATAGAATCTACAAGAGAACCGTCTAAATCAAATATTACTGCTTTTGTATTGTGTAACATAAATTTCTCGCTTCCATAAAATTTAAGTGAAATTTTTCAGACAGGAAATCTCCTGTGCTGTAAGAGGTCGATACTCTCCGGGTTTTAATGATTCATCCAAACTTAAGTTCCCCATCGAAACACGTTTTAAATAAACAACCTGATTGGAAACCTTTTCAAACATACGCTTAATCTGATGATATTTTCCCTCCGTAATAGTCATATAAAGAGTAAACTCATCAATTCTTTTAATTTTCGCAGGCCTGGTAAGATTTTTTTCCCCAATATCAATGCCGTTTTCTAACCTATTGCAATCTTCATCCGATAATCTGTCACGTATTTTTACATAATATGTCTTTGCAATATGATATTTGGGAGATAACAGTTTGTGACCGAGTGGTCCGTCGTTTGTAATAATGAGAAGTCCCTCGGTATCCTTATCAAGTCTGCCAACCGGGAAAAGATTTTTCGTTGCCGTGTTCTGAAAAAGAGACAAGACCGTCTTCTCATTTTGATCCCTTGTAGCAGTGATAACACCGGCAGGTTTGTTAAGCATATAATAAAAATACGTTTGATTCTGTAAGATATTTCCTTTGTATGCAATGACATCTTCCTCGGATATTTTATAGTCAGGTTGTGTAACAGGCCTATTATTAACCGTAACGATTCCTTTTCTTATTTCGCTTTTCACCTGACTTCGCGTTCCGATATTCATATCTGCCAAAAACTTATCAAGCCTTTTCATAAAATCTCCTTTAGCCCATAAAATTAAGTATACATGATATTGTGGGTTTTGAGGATGGGTTTTCATAAGAAATTACAAAATTTTATAGGAGTACTGTTTTTTGTTTGTCTGTTGCTTTTTATGTTAACAGATTCAAAGCATGCATTGGAATTTGCATCGCAGGGGCTTCTGGTATGGTTCCATACAATGATTCCAACTTTATTTCCTTTTATGATTCTTTCCGGAATCCTGATAAGAACCGGTCTTTCCGAAAAGATTGCCACTCTGTTTGAACCCATATTGGGAAAAGTCTATCGACTTTCTCCAAACTGCGTATATATTATCTTAATGGGGTTTTTATGCGGCTTTCCGATGGGTGCTGCATTGATAACAGAAAGTCTGTCATTTCAAAGAATCACGAAAGAAGAAGGAAAACTGCTTCTGGCCTTCTGCAATAACATCGGTCCTGTTTACTTTATCGGCTATGTTCTAAAAAACTGTCCAACGAAAAACCCGATTGCCAGTATTTGCCTAATGTATTTCCTCCCGCTTTTTTATGGACTTTTTCTCCGCCATACGATTTTTCGAAACACAATTCCTTATTGCGATAAAAAGCGTTCAAAACAGGTTCTTTCAATTCCTTTTTTAGAGTCTTTAGAGCAATCACTTAACAAAGGTATTGAATCTATTACAAAACTCGGTGGATATATGATTCTTTTTAATGTTATGAATTTATTTTTAAGAAATCGCTATTTTTGTCTGCCATATGCTTTTCAGTTAATCTTGGGATGTCTCCTTGAGATTTCCGGTGGTATTCACGTATTGTCAAATGATTCTATGTTTTATCCGATTGCTTATGTTCTTTTACCGTTTGGTGGTTTATGTTGTATTGCACAGACATTTTCCATGATTCGGGAAAGTGGTTTGCACATTCAAAACTATGTTTATCACAAAGTAATTCAGAGTGTTCTGACCGCTATTTTTGTTTTCGTCTTTTTTTCCTAATCAAATAAATCACTAAGAAACCATTATATAAGATAACAATTAGAATCAGACAACATAGAATCGTGAATAAGGGATCATCCTGTTTTTGTTTTATAGGTGTATTTTCTAATATGTACGACTCTTTCGTACTTTCCTCTTGTTTTACGGCACCCGGAGGAATCGTAATCGTGTTTGAAACGGTAAATCTATCGTAAGCATTATAAACACGACAACAGAATTGCATAGATTCTCCTTCTGTTAAATTTATTGAAAATTGAATCGTATCTTTTCCGTCCCAGGAATTCAGGCAACTGTAAGTTTTGCCGCCGTCAAAACTGTAATCATAGTATAAGATATCAGAATCGGAATCATAGGCGTTCAAAAGGATATCTGCTGTTTGAGCTTCTATATTAATCGTTGCACTAATTTCTGCCTTTTCCGGTACTGATAAATCGGGTTTTACAACACCTGTTGGCATTTCCACTACGGGTACCTGATAGGAAGAATAATCCTTATCCAGGGATTTTGAAGAAAGTCTGAAAAATTTTGCAACAGATTCTGCATTGATTTCTCCAAAAGTTTTATAAATATCTGCATTTTCAAGGTATACAGCGTCTCTTGGTTCATCAATATGACAATGTTCAATAATTACACAGGGAACACCTACTTCTCTTGCCTCCCGGATGATGCCGTAATAATCTGTACCTCGATCGTTTAGTCTTGTTTTGATTCCTCTGTTAAAAAGTCCTAACTTACTTAATTCTTCTGTTTCAATCAGTCCGAATTGAGTTCCGGCCTGATAATAGTTGTCAAAAGCAGATGTCCAGACTTCAGCCCCGTAAAACCTATGTTCTTCAGACATATTATAGTGAAGACTAAACAGAAAGTCTGCATCTACAGAAGCGGCAAACTGTGCACGTTTTTTTAAACTCATGTCATCAGCCGGATTATCATGTGTAAGATAGACTATAACGTCATCATATTGCTCTAAATGGTCTTTCATTGCATATGCTGTTTTGAGTGTCATTTCTTTTTCAATAAAATTCCCATACGTCCCTCCGAGGTTTTCGCCGCCATGACCGGGATCAATCACTACCGTAATGTTTTTTGCATGGGCTGATAGCGAAGAAATCCCCAATATCAGAAAGAAGGAAACAATTGCAAATAAAAACTGAACTTTTTTCATAATTTTTTCTCATACTGAAACGATAAAAAGGAGCTGTTTGACAACAGCTCCAATTCGTTTAGATTAAATCAAGATTAATGGTATTGTCAGGGGATTCAATCTCGGATAAATCTTCCGAAATTTCCTCATCTGTAGAATCTTGCGGTTTTAGCTCCGCACGGTTTGCCAAAACAATCTCATAACATTCATTTAATGACTTCATATACTCTTCATATTTTGCTCCGGACGACTGAATCGTATGAGTCAGGATATCTTCTATGTGAGCTAATAAATCATCGGTATATTGAATCGCAGATGCTCTCAGATTATTAGCCTCCATTGTCGCATTATCAACAATTTCCTGTGCCTGTGCAGAAGCAAGTGTCACAACTTCATTTGCCTGTGCATATGCCTGCTGCATAATCTCATGCTCATTTATCAGTTCATTTGTATGAACGGTAGCCTCATTAATTAAAGCTTCTGCCTTTTCCATTGCATCATTTAAAATCGCTTCTTTATTACTGATAATCTTTTGATATCTTTTGATTTCATCAGGAGTCTTCATACGAAGTTCCCGTAATAATTCTTCAATTTCCTCTTTATTCACAAGAATTGTTGTACTGGAAAGTGCTTTAAATTTGCAACTTTCAATATATTCTTCAATTTCATCAATTAACTGCTCAATTTTACTGCTCATAATAATTTTATTCATCCTTTCTCAGGATATGTATGCCCATATTTTTCATATATCAGTTTCGCAACAAATTCAGGAACACATTGTGATATGTCTCCGTGAAAACTTGCAATTTCTTTTACGCTGGAAGAACTTAAGTAAGCATATTCCAAACTGGTAGTAAGAAACATGGTATCTAACGAACCATTTGACAGTTTTCTGTTAGTCTGCGCAATCTGCAGTTCATATTCAAAATCTGTTATCGCACGCAACCCCCTGATTGCCACATTGATATTTTTTTCGCGTGCATAATCTATCAACAGACCACTGAAAGATTCTACTGTAACATTGGGCAGATGCTTTGTTGCTTCTTTTAATATATTAACACGTTCTTCAACGGAAAACAATGGTGTCTTCGCATTATTATTCAGGACACTGACCGTTAATTCATCAAAAATTTTAGCGGCTCTTTCAATTACATCCAGATGGCCGAAAGTAACCGGATCGAAACTTCC
>JAQXIR010000109.1 GCA_029007885.1 Lachnospiraceae bacterium
ATGAAAGAAGATATGACGCAGATGGAATTACAACTGCATCCGGCATCTTTAGGAAATGTACGTGTACAGGTCGCGGCAAAAGACGGTGTGATTACAGCATCGTTTACGACACAGAATGAACAGGTAAAGGCAGCACTTGAATCACAGATAGTGGTTTTGAAAGAAAATTTTGAACAGCAGGGCATTAAAGTGGAGGCAGTCGAAGTAACGGTCGCAAGCCATGCATTTGAAAGAAACTTAGACAGCAATGAGAACTCTTCTAAGGATCAGATGACAGAAAAGAAAAAAGCAGTAAGAAGAATCAATCTTTCAAACGTTACGGATGATTTTGAAGAAGAAGGACTTTTGGAAGAAGAAAAAATCGTAGCCGATATGATGAGACAGAACGGCAATACGGTAGATTACACAGCATAGGACATCAAAAAGACAAGAAAGGAGAATGGCATGAGCGCAATAGCACAGGTAATAGACGGCAAAATTGTGAACCAGGGAACGGCGGCAGATGCGGCAAACGGACTTTCTACAGCCGTAGAAGCATCAAACGAACTTGATAAAGACGCGTTTTTACAGCTTCTGGTAGCACAGATGAGATATCAGGATCCGCTGGAGCCGACATCCAATACCGAATATATTTCACAGCTTGCTACGTTCTCAGAGTTGGAAGAAATGCAGAATGTTAACGCATCCATGGAAATGTCAAGAGCATCTTCACTGGTCGGACAATATGTTTTCATGAAAGTTACAGACAGCTCGGGTTACACCACATATCCGGAAGGACAGGTTGATTACGTGGTATATCAGGGCGGAAAAGCATATTTATCCATCAACGAAACACTGTATTCCATCGATGATCTTGATACGGTAGCAGATGCGGATTATCTTTTGGCATCAAGACTTGCCACAAGTTTTTCAGCAGCACTGAACAAACTTCCGAAACCGGAGAATCTGACCCAGAGTGATTTGGACAGCGTTAAAGAAGTGATTGACGTATATGAAAACATGACTGTTTATCAGCGGACATTTATTTCAAACGATGACATGACACTGCTTGAAAAATACGTGGAACAGTACAAGAAGATGACGGGCAGCGAAGAAAGCGGAGAAGACGGTAAAACGGAATAAAAGGGAATGGAGGAAGTATGATGAATATACAGAAAAATCAATTCCTTTCCATGGAACAGGTACAGGATACCTATTTACAGGGCTCCGGAAAAGTACAGTCCGCTTCATTGAAAAACGAGGATTCCTTTCAAAAGATTCTCGAAGAAAAAAGTAATCTTTATACACAGGGAAGTGTACTGAAATTTTCCAAACATGCGGTAAGCAGACTCAACACAAGAAACATTGAACTATCTGCAAACCAGATGGAACGCTTACAGGATGGCATGTTAAAGGCAAATGAGAAAGGTATTAAAGATTCATTGGTACTGATGGATAAACTGGCATTTATCGTAAATGTTCCAAGCAACACCATCGTGACGGCAATGGATCAGACAGAAACAGCAGAAAATATTTTTACCAATATTGACGGAGCCGTAATCGTATAGCCGGACCTTACAAGGAGGCTTTTGTTCCCGAATGACGGAAGGAACAGGATGATTACGACAGATTAAGACTTGGAGGTCATTTCATTATGATGAGATCAATGTACTCCGGCGTAGCCGGATTAAAAACCCATCAGACAAAGATGGACGTTATCGGTAATAATATTGCCAACGTTAACACAGTAGCATACAAGTCACAGTCCGTTACATTCAACGAACTGATGTATCAGACAACACAGGCAGCATCCGGTGCAAACGCAACGACAGGAACTGCCGGTATCAATGCAAGACAGATTGGTCTTGGTGTTAAGACCGGTGCAATCAATACCAATATTACGGCACAGGGTGCCACACAGACAACAAATAACCCATTCGATATCCGTATTACAGGTGATGCATTTTTTATCGTAAGCAACGGACTTGACAATTTCTTTACAAGAGACGGTTATTTCTATGTAGACGGTCAGGGAAATCTGGCAATGACCAGCAACGGATATAATGTAATGGGATGGCAGGTGGATCCGCAGACACAGGATATTAAGATGGATACAGTATCCGCTTTGCGTGTTATGAGTCCGGAACACATGACATATCCGCCGGAAGCAACAACAAAGGCATATGTATCCGGTATTCTGGATAAAAACGATGTCAATGCGGCAAGCTCTTCCGGTAAAACAATGAACCTGCAGTTTTACGACAAACTCGGATATAGTTATACGGCTAAATTCGTTGTAAAAACAACGGACGTTGAAGGCGTTTACACACTGGAAGTCGGATCTATTTTAGACTCCGAAAACAATCCGCTTGATATTTCGGGATTTACATTCGGCGGAAACAATACCGTTTCGAAAACGACTGCATTAGGCTTGGCAGACGGCTATTCCTGGGATGGAACAAAACTGAGAGGACCGGATGCAATGGGGGCAACGGTAGATCTTATGGATCTTTCGGGTGTAACTACTCTTACGGATGCGCAGTGGGAAACACTTGCAAAGGCATACGGATATAATCCGAGTGATGCCGCACAGATGACAACTTTTAAATCGCTTGGATATACAGCAACTGACGGAACTTATGTAACAATTGAAGACATTTTCTTAAACAAAAGCATTGCTGTGACAGATGCGGGCGGAAGTACAACAAATACGCCGGCAAGAACAATTGCGGGAATCGCAGATATCGGTTCTTTTGAAACGAATGTTACAACAGCCGTAAATTCCTCAATTCTTACATATGATGCAACAACCGGTAAATTTGTCAGCGTTGGCGGTGGAAACAGTATCGATTTGAATCTTTCGGCACTTAACGCAAAGTTTGAAAATATTACGGTTGATTTTTCCAATACAACCATGTATAACAACGGCGGCACTTCTACCATTACCGCAACAAACGGAGATACAAAAGGACTTGGAAGCGGTCGTAAAATCGGAAAGATGACAGGAATTTCCATTCAGGATGACGGACGTATTTACGCTTCTTATGACAATGGTCAGTCAAAATTGCTGGGACAGATAGCAGTTGCGGAGTTTTCCAATGCTTCCGGTCTTTCCAAAGAAGGAGACAACCTTTACAAAGCAACCCAGAACTCCGGTGAGTTTGACGGAATCGGTGTGAATATCAAATCAAACGGTGGATATATGACAACGGGTGTTTTGGAAATGAGTAATGTGGATTTGTCCGCAGAATTCACGGAAATGATTACCACACAGAGAGGATTTCAGGCAAACAGCCGAATCATTACCGTATCCGATACGTTGCTTGAGGAACTGGTAAATCTGAAACGATAACGGAATCTAAATAGAAACGGATAAAAAGCAGGGGAACCAATGTGTTCCCCTCTTTTTGCAGGGAGGTATTTATGATTGAAGTGACAAAACTAAACGGAGTAAAAACACTAATCAATCCGGATTTGGTTGAAACAGTGGAATCTACGCCGGATACTGTCATTTCTTTTACAACCGGCAGAAAAATAATTGTAAAAGAAAGTAGACAAGAAGTGAATAA
>JAQXIR010000110.1 GCA_029007885.1 Lachnospiraceae bacterium
ATGTAATAATTCCACGAAAAGGAGACTCATTATGTCAGTAAAAAGTTTGATTATTAATCCCGGTTCCACTTCTACCAAAATCGGTGTATTTGAAGATGAAACCTTGTTATTTGAAGAAACATTAAGACATTCTACCGAAGAGATTGCACAGTATGCGTCTATCGTTGATCAGAAAGATTTTCGTAAAGAAATTATCATGAATCTTTTAAAAGAGAAAAACTTTGATATTAACTCCTTAAATATGGTAGTCGGACGCGGCGGTATGTTAAAACCGATTCCGGGTGGCACCTATGCTGTTACCGATGATTTGTTAAACGACTTAAAAATCGGAAAACAGGGACAGCACGCTTCTAATTTAGGCGGTATCCTAGCCAGAGAAATCGGTGATTCCATCGGAGTTCCTTCCTTTATTGTAGACCCGGTTGTTGTTGATGAACTCTGCACTGTTGCAAGGTATTCCGGTGTCCCGGAACTTCCCAGAACAAGTGTCTTCCATGCACTGAATCAGAAAGCAGTTGCAAAACGATATGCCAAAGAAATCGGCAAGGCTTACGAATCCCTTAACTTAATTGTTGTTCATATGGGTGGCGGAGTTTCCGTCGGAGCCCATGAAAAAGGTAAAGTAATCGACGTATTCAACGCCCTTGACGGAGATGGTGCTTTTTCTCCCGAAAGAGCCGGCGGTGCTCCTTCCGGTGCCTTGATTAAATTGTGCTTCTCCGGAAAATATACAGAAAAAGAAGTTTACAAAATGTTTGTCGGAAACGGAGGCTTCAATGCTTATATCGGCACCAACGATATGCGTGATGTGGAAAAAATGGTAAATGACGGCGATGCGAAAGCAAAAGAAATCCGCGATGCCTTTATTTTCCAGGTAACAAAAGATATCGGTTCCATGGCATGTGTATTAAAAGGAAAGGTAGATCAGATTATCGTAACCGGCGGTATTGCTTATGACAAAGCTGTCGTTGCCGGCTTAAAAGAAGCTTCTGAATGGATTGCTCCTTTCACCGTATATCCGGGTGAAGATGAACTTCTTGCTCTGGTACAGGGTGGTCTTCGTGTTCTCAACGGTGAAGAAGCTGCAAAAGAGTATTAATTCGGGAGAATACTTATGACAAAGAAAGAACTTGCTACGCTTAATCATAACAAAGGGTACAATTGCTGTCAGGCAGTTGTATGTGCCTATAGTAAAGAATTGGGGATTCCTGAGGATGTCCTCTTTAAGGCTGCCGAAGGATTCGGTCTCGGAATGGGCGGTATGGAATGTACCTGTGGTGCTGTTTCGGGTGCCGTAATGGTCGCCGGACTAAAAAACTCCACTGCTGCTCTTGACGCTCCTAACAGTAAGGCATCAACTTATCAATTATCCAAGAAACTGTCAGATGCTTTTTGTAAAAAGAACGGCAGTGTCATCTGCAAGGACTTAAAAGGCATCGAAACCGGAAATGTTCTACGCTCTTGCGCCGGCTGCATTGAAGACGCTGTGGAATTAATTGAGGAAATGCTTTAAGAAATTTAACATCTATAGCCAAAAAGGGGAAACACTGCTGTTTCCCCTTTCTTTCGTTTTTAAAACTTATTTATTTCGTTACATTATTCATCCATGTTTTCCTTTTGAAAATTGCAAAGGAGATAATCAGCCTTACCACCTCTTCCATTGAGAGGGTGAAGTATACCCATTCTATCGGCATTTTCCATACAAATGCCGACAGAAGACCAAGCGGAACACCGAAAATCCATGTTCCGATTAAATCAATGTAAAGTGTAAACTGTGTTTTTCCGCCGCTTCTAAGAATACCACCCGCAAGCACCATATTGGAAATCTTAACAATCAGAAGAAGTGACAATACTGTCAAGATTCTTTTTGTTGTCACTGCCACTTCCGGTTCTACCTGAAATAACGTAACATAAAAGCCTGATATCAAAAACAGAATTGTAGACACAATAAAAGCCCCTGCCGCCGCTACTTTCATCAAATATTTTGCAAGCGTATACGCTTCTTCTTTTTCATCTCTTCCCAGACGTTTTCCTACCATAACGGTTGCCGCCGTAGAAACTCCCGAAAACATTCCGATAAACATTCCCTGTAACGGATTGGTCAGTGTCATGGCAGCCACAGCCTGTGTGCCGATTCTTCCATAGATTGCCGCATAAATGTTTTCGCCTACACTCCAGGAAAATTCATTAAACAGAATCGGAAAGACAATATAAGATATTTTTTTATACTGTTCGATACCCAAAATGCTTACAGGATGAAGTAAGATTTCTCCTTTCGTTCTCATCTTTAGCAGAATGATAAGCAGCATCATACTTTCTGCTGTTCTGGCAATCAGGGTTCCAAGTCCCGCCCCCAAAAGTCCCATCGGCGGAATTCCTAATTTTCCAAAGATAAACAGATAGTTGAAAACAATATTAAGCATCATGGATACGATTCCCGCATATAGCGGTATACGGCTCTTTTCCATACTTCTTAACAATGCGGAAAACTGCAATGTCAGTGTCATCGGCAAAAAGCTGACCGCAATTACAAGAAAATACGGAACGGCTGCTGCAATCATGTCCGAATCTTTTGTGTATATTCCCAGAATCTTGTTCGGTACTAAAAGGCATGCAGCTTGAAATAGCAACATAACTGCTATGGAAAGATAGGAGCAGGAAAAGAAACTCTTATTGATTCCCTCCCCGTCCTCGTTACCATGGTATTGTGCCACCAGAATAGAGGTTACCGTGGCAATTGATGCAAGCGTAAAAGTAACTAATGATGAAAATTTTGTAACAAGACCGCTTCCCGCAATACTCACTGTTCCAAGTGTTCCGACCATAAGCTGGTCTACCAGACTATAAGATGCCTGCAAAATGCTCTGAACGGTAATTGGCAAAGCAATTTGAAATACTTCCTTTAAATATTTGTTCTTCATACGCGTTCTCCAAAAACTTGTTGATTTCTATAATTCCATTCTAACAACAAATATCCATTTTACAATGGGTTAAACGTGTAACCCGCTCCAAAAATAAAAGAAACGGAGCCACTGCATTTTGTGCAGTTTGTCCGTTTCAATCATGTACGCGTGCAACGCTTTCGCGCTCAATCAGCAAAACCGGCAACAGGATGCTGCCGCCTTCTGTTTTTCTTTCAATCAGATTATTCAGCATCTCCACCGCAGTTTTTGCACGTAGCGGTATATTCTGGCTGATGGTCGTAAGCCCGGGATATATCTGGGCTGCCAATGGGATATCGTCAAATCCCATAATCGATAGTTCTTCCGGAATTTTGATTCCCCTTTTCATGAAAAATCGCATCAGTTCCAATGCATAATAATCAGATGCTGCAAATACTGCCGTAATTTTCGTCTTCCGAATAAAGGAAAGGATATCTTCAAAGTCTTGCTCCCGCTTTTCCCGATCCATACTCACCACATAATAGTTTTCTTCCGGCTGTGGGAGCCGGTTTTCTTTACATGCTTTCATAAGTCCAAGATAGCGGTCAAGGTCACAGTCTTCTTTATTATCAGCCAGATACAGAATATTGCGATGTCCCTTTTCAATTAAATAGCTTCCCGCCTGATATCCACCGTCAATATTATCAATCCCAACATCTATATAAGATTTGATATTTTTTTCATATGCATCTACAACCACAAACGGAATATGCATTTTTGCCCGTAGGTTTTCATAGTCCACTGCGCAGTATCCCATTAGTATCAGCCCCGCCATATTCCACATGGAGGCGTATGCAACAATCCGCTCGATATCGCGTTCTTCTTTAACCATCATGAAATACCCGTGCGCAGTCAGTTCTTTGGAAATGGTATTGAGCATCTGCGATACAAAGGGGTCTTCTAACATCCTGCCTTCATACTTCTCGTGTTCAGACAACATCACACACACAATTTTGGAAGAATTCTGCGCCAAAAGCACCGCCGCCATATTGGGAATATAGCCGCTCTCCTGCAATTTTTCCTGAACTTTGCAGACTGTCCGCTCCGATATCTTTTTTGTTTTTCCATGTATGACATTAGAAACCGTCGCTGTAGAAAGCCCCAGTTCTTCTGCAATATCTTTAATCGTTACTTTTCGTTCTTCCATTTTTCATTTCTTCTTTTCTTTTAAAAATTTCACGAAATGATTCTGTATAAGGTTCTCTGGCAATTCCATACTCTGTTACGATTCCGGCAATCAAATCATGATCCGTTACATCAAATGCCGGATTAAATACTTTTATTCCTTCCGGTGCCATACGCTCTTGATACCACATTTCCGTAACTTCCTCCGCCGGACGCTGTTCAATCTGAATGTCTGCCCCTGTCTTAGTGTCCATATCAATTGTGGAAGTCGGTGCACAAATATATACCGGAACATGATAGCGTTTTGCTACGGTTGCCACAACGCTGGTTCCAATCTTATTAGCGGTATCTCCGTTTGCGGCAACTCTGTCACATCCTACAAATACAGCATTAACCCATCCGTTTTTCATAACAGTTGCGGACATATTGTCACAGATTAAAGTAACATCCACGCCTGCCGAATGCAGCTCATAGGCAGTCAGCCGTGCTCCCTGTAAAAGCGGTCTTGTTTCATCCGCAAAAACTCGGAAATGATATCCCCGCTCCTGTCCCAGATAAATAGGCGCTGTTGCCGTTCCGTATTTGCAGGTTGCAAGTTGTCCTGCATTACAATGTGTCAGAATTCCGTCCCCCGGCTTCACAAGACTGAGGCCATACTCACCAATTGCTTTGCAGACTTTGATATCTTCTTCTTTTATCATGATTGCTTCTTTTTTAAGAGCGTCAATGATGTCAGAAATGCCGCGGTCACTCATTGACTGAACAAGTCTATCCATTCTGTTTAATGCCCAAGATAGATTTACTGCAGTCGGACGCGCGGAATTCAAATATTCTTTCTGTTCCAAAAACTGTCTGTAAAAAGTATCGAAATCCTCTTTACCGGAAGCTGCCATAGATTCAGCAATCTGCTTTGCCAGAATATAAATACCGGATGCTGCTGCTACACCGATAGCCGGAGCCCCACGTACTTTTAGTAAATATATGGCATCCCAGATTTCCTGTGCCGTTTTCAGACGGATAATTTCTGTCTTTCCCGGTAACACCGTCTGGTCAATTATGACAAGTTCGTCAGTTTTTGTGTCCAGTTCCACTGTCTCATAGTCTAAGATTGTTTTTTCTCTCATATCTTCCCTTTTCCAACTTCATTGTTCATTTGTTAAATATTGATTTAACAATTATGCGATAATGTCTACAAATTTTGCCTTTGCCGCTTTTGCAAGATCCTGTGGAGACAGTGTAATCTGCGCACCAATCTTACCGGCACTGACATGAATTTTTTGAAAATTTTCTGCAGTGCTGTCAATCACAGTATCATATTGCTTTTTCATACCGATTGCCGTACAGCCGCCTCTCACATATCCTGTAACGGTTGTAATATCCTTTACATGAATCATCTCAACTGACTTTTCATTAACTGCTCTGGCAGCTTTTTTCATATCCAGCTCCGCATCAATCGGAATTACAAAGACATAATACTTTTTACTGTGAGAAATAGTCACCAGCGTCTTATAAACTTCTTCGTGCGGTAGTCCCAGTTTATCTGCCGTCTCTTTGCCGTCAACAAACTCTTCACATTCATAACTGCGAAATTCGTATGGTATCTTTTCTCTGTCTAATATCCTCATTGCATTTGTTTTTACTGCTTTTTCTTTTGCCATGACAAATCAAACCTCTCATTCTAAACAACTGTCCTTATTGTAACATGTATGCAATTCTACTTCCACAGTTTAAAATATCTTTTCTTGCATTTCTTTTCTGCCAATGTTACACTTTCCTTGCACCCATTTCAAATCTATTGCTAAATTTCTAATTCACATCTTATCTTAGAAAGGAACACATCTATGAGCAAATCTATCAATCAAGCCAGCGGTACTCTGCGCTTTACGCTGACAAATGACTATCTGTTTCACATTGTTTTTCAGGAAAATGAAGCACTCTTAAAAGGTCTTCTATGCAGTCTACTTCATTTAAGAGAAGAAGAGATTGTAAAAGTCCGTCTCGAAAATCCGATTGATCCCGGAGATAATGCCGATGATAAGGAAATTATTCTGGACTTGCTTATCACACTAAACGATAACCGCAGAATCAACATCGAAATGCAGGTTCTAAACGGCAAAGACTGGCCGGAACGTTCGCTTACCTATCTGTGCCGTTCCTTCGACAGTTTGAAAACCGGCAGCGACTACCTTACTGTCCTGCCAACCATTCATATCGGAATCCTTGATTTTACCCTCTTTCCCGAACATCCCGAATTCTATTCCCGCTATGCTATGATGAATATCAAATATCATAACATTTATAGTGACAAACTCCTTTTGCATGTGCTAGACTTAACTCAGATACAGATGGCATCAGATGACGATATCAGTTGTGGTCTTAAGTACTGGGCCAGGCTTTTCAAAGCCAAAACATGGGAGGAGATTAAAATGTTAGCATCTGAATATAAACCTTTTGAAAACGTTGCTGACACGATGCAACGCGCTTTATCCGACAAAGAAATCCGCTTAAAATGCGAAGCCAGGGAACGTTATGAGCGGGACCGCATCTCCCTCTATGCATCAGGTAGGCGGGAAGGTCATGCCGCTGGGCTGGCCGAAGGACATGCGTCCGGGTTGGCCGAAGGTCATGCGTCCGGGTTGGCCGAAGGAATATCTCAATCGATCGAAAAATCCATACAAATGTTAAAGGCTGCAAATATGCCTATGGATTTTATCAAACAGCAACTTATGGAACATTATCATCTTAACGAAGCGGAAGCCATAGAAAGGATTAATTCATCTAATGTTCTGAAATAAAATACGAAAAAGGCTGCAACCTCACATCGATTGATGTAAAGTTGCAGCCTTTATTTTACTTCTTACTTATTTTGCTGCTTTTGCTGCTTTGATCTGTTCTGTTAATGCAGGAACAATCTTATTGAGATCTCCTACGATACCATAATCAGCAACATCGAAGATTGGTGCATTCTCATCTTTGTTGATTGCGATGATAATGTCGGATTCTTCCATACCTGCAACATGCTGAATAGCTCCGGAAATACCGATTGCGAAGTAAACCTGAGGACGAACGGTCTTACCGGTCTGTCCTACCTGAAGGTCTTTCGGTTTCCAGCCGGAATCTACAACTGCACGGGAGCAGCTGACTGTTCCGCCGATTGCTTCAGCAAGATCATCTAAGAGTTTGAAGTTTTCAGCACTTCCTACTCCACGTCCGCCGGATACTAAGATTTTTGCATCCATAATATCTGCCACGTCAGATACTGCTTTTACAACCTTTAAGATTTCCACATATTTGTTATCAGGAGTGAATCCCGGATTGAATTCAACGATTTCTGCTTTTGCTCCAGGTACTCTTTCTGCTTTCTGCATAACACCCGGACGAACAGTTGCCATCTGCGGACGGAAATCCGGGCAGGCAATCGTTGCGATTGTGTTACCACCAAATGCAGGACGTGTCATTAACAACTGATTGTGTTTTGTTTCTTTTCCCGGTACAGGAGTAATCGGGAAATCACCGATATCAAGCTGTGTACAGTCTGCTGTCAAACCTGTATGGATTCTTGCAGATACTCTCGGTCCCAAATCACGTCCGATTGCTGTAGCACCAACTAACATGATATCCGGTTTGAATTCATTAATAACAGATGCCAAAGCATGTGCATAAGGCTCTGTTCTGTAATCTTTTAATTCAGGATCGTCTACAACGATAACTCTGTCAGCACCATATTCTGCCAGTTCATCTGCAAGACCTTTAATTCCTGAACCGATTAAAACAGCTGTTACATCGGTTCCTAAATCTTTTGCAAGGTCTTTGCCCTTACCAACTAATTCCAATGCAATTCCGCTTAACTCATTGTCAACCTGCTGAGCGAAGACAAATACGCCTTTATATTCTTCTAAATTCATTTTCTATCCTTTCCATGCAATCTCTGCACTTTTCTTGTTTCGAATTTTGTCAAAGTCTTTTGAATTCTTCGATTACTGTAGGCATGGACTAAATCACATGCTTTGTTGTCAGTTTATCCATGATATATGCAACAGATTCTGTAGGATCTAAAGCAACCTTTTCGCCGGCTCCTTTTCTTACCTTGTCAGATGCTTTTGCAATCTGTGTCGGAGATCCTTTCAGACCAAGATTAGAATCTTCTACATCTTTTAAGTCTGCTCTGCCCCATACGGTAATGTCTGCTTTGTAAGCATCGAAGATACCGCCCGGAGTCATATAACGTGGCTGATTCAGTTCAGAAAGTGCTGTAATCAGGCACGGCATTTTTGCTTTCAATACATGATATCTGTCATCATACTGACGTTCTACGATAACACTATCGCCTTCTACTTCAATTTTCTGTGCATAAGAAATTACCGGAATTCCAAGATGTTCGGAAATCTGCGGTCCTACCTGAGCAGTATCACCATCGATAGCCTGACGTCCTGTAATAATCAGGTCATAATCAAGGTTACGGATTGCTCCTGCAAGTGTCTGGGAAGTTGCCCATGTATCAGCACCGCCCAATACTCTGTCTGTTACAAGGATTCCCTTATCAGCGCCCATTGCGATTGCTTCACGAAGAACTTCTTCTGCTTTCGGAAGTCCCATTGTAACAACCGTAACTTCTGCGCCGTACTGGTCTTTTAATCTAAGTGCTGCTTCCAATCCGGCTTTATCATCAGGATTCATGATTGTAAGCATGGCAGCTCTGTCAAGTGTTCCGTCCGGTTTGAATTTAACGCCGCCCTTTGTATCAGGTACCTGTTTTACGCAAACAACAATTTTCATTGTACTTATCTCCTTCTATTGATTATTTTAACAGTGCTCCAGAGATAACCATTCTCTGAACTTCGCTTGTTCCTTCATAGATTTCTGTGATCTTGGCATCTCTCATCATACGTTCAACATCGTATTCTCTGATATAACCATAACCACCGTGTAACTGAACAGCTTTTGTCGTAACTTCCATTGCAACTTCTGCTGCAAATAATTTTGCTTTTGCAGCTTCAACGGAATATACCGGCTGTGTAGCTTTTGCCATTGCTGCTTTGTAAACCAAAAGTTTTGCTGCTTCTACTTTTGTTGCCATATCAGCAAGTTCAAACTGTGTATTCTGGAATGCACCGATTGCACGTCCGAACTGTTTTCTTTCTTTTACGTAAGCAATTGTTGTTTCAAGAGCACCTTCTGCAATACCGAGTGCCTGAGCAGCGATACCGATACGTCCACCGTCAAGTGTGTGCATTGCAATCGGGAATCCTTTTCCTCTCTGTCCTAACAATGCATCTCCCGGAATTCTGCAATCCTGGAAAATCAGTTCGTAAGTAGCTGATCCGCGGATACCCATTTTCTTTTCTTTTGTACCGAATGTAAAGCCCGGTGTTCCTTTTTCTACGATAAATGCAGAGAATTTTTTCTGTTTTCTGCCTTTTTTATCTTCAACAATATCTGTATAAGCAATGATGATATAAACATCTGCTTCTTTACCGTTTGTGATAAAGCACTTAGAACCGTTTAATACCCATTCTCCGGTTGCTTCATCGAGTACGGCTTTTGTCTGTACGCCCTGTGCATCTGTACCTGCGCCGGGTTCAGTCAAACCGAAAGCACCCAGTTTCTCACCTTTTGCAAGAGGCGGAAGATATTTCTGTTTCTGTTATTCTGTACCATATGTCATAATCGGATCTACACAAAGAGAAGTATGAGCAGATACGATAACACCTGTTGTACCGCAGACTTTGGAAAGTTCTTCTACACACATAGCGTATGTTAAAGGATCACATCCCTGTCCGCCATATTCCTTCGGAACAGGAATTCCCAAAAATCCTACCTTAGCCATTTTTTCAACGGTCTCTCTTGGGAAATGTTCTGTTTCATCAACTTCCTGTGCAAGCGGCTTAACTTCGTTCTCAGCGAATTCTTTGAAAAGCCCTCTCGCCATTTCATGTTCTTTGTCTAAAGAAAAATTCATGATTTCATTCCTCCATTAATATTTATTTCATAAATTATTTTTACTGAGCATCAACAGGTGTTTTTGTTCTGTCAGCATTATCTACATAAAAGCCTTTGCCGCTCTTAACACCAAGATTTCCGCCACGTACCATCTTACGGATAAGCGGACATGCACGATATTTGCTGTCGCCTGTTTCATTGTAAAG
>JAQXIR010000111.1 GCA_029007885.1 Lachnospiraceae bacterium
ATTTGCTGAAAGACACGGTTGAAACAGTCGAAACGGAGCAACCGGCTCAGGGTGACGATGAATTGGGACATTTTAGAAAACGTCTGCGTGAAAGAAAAAGTGAAAAAATGGTATTCGGTATGCCTTTGTGGCACATTGGAAAGAATGCAAGAGGCTTTGTTGCACTTGGTGTGAATGCCCGTGGTGTGATTGCAGTTGGGCTGAAAGCCAGGGGAATTGTATCTCTTGGTATGTTATCGGTAGGATTATTGTCCCTTGGTATGCTGTCTCTTGGACTGCTTTCTATAGGAATGTTTGCCCTTGGTATCCTTTCTGCAGGCTGCCTTTCCATTGGTGTAGTTACATTGGGGGCAATCAGCTTAGGAATCCTGTCGATTGGTGCAATATCAATTGGTAATTTTTCTGTGGGAGCATTAGCTGTCGGAAAATATTTTGCACTTGGTGATCATGCACATGCAATGATTGCCATAGGGGATACTCAGGCAACTGGTAGTCTGTTTCAAAAAATTGGAGAATTGACAGCACAGGATGTAACTAATGTGAAGGAATTGCTTGATGCAAACGTTCCCGGTTATCTTTCCTGGGCAAAGGAAATGATAAAGTTGTTTTTATAGTATGTTTGTATTTTATCTGGAAAGTATGCAGCTTTAGACACCCATTCCAATCAAAAAGTGCGCGTATATGCAGTACTTCCAATGCTAAATGAATTTTACAAGACCTACGCGGTAAGCGAAAAGGATGCTGTGTATGTGGCACGTTATTGTGTCACGGAAAACCGATTTTGCATAGTGATAATCACAATTGACATTATATGTAGCAAAAAATATAATAAAAGTGAAAGAATGAAGAGTTAGAAAATAGGAATGATGAGGTGACAACAGGTATGGGCGTATATTTTAATCCGAAAAATGAAAGCTATACACGAGCAAGAAATAGTCAGATTTTTCTTGATAAAACGGGCTTGATTGCATATTTGAACAAAAGATTATCAACAGAAGAAAACTGCATCGCATTAAGCCATGCCAGACGTTTTGGAAAATCCCATGCTGCAGGAATGATCGATGCTTATTACAGCCTTGGATGTGATTCCTCCCTTCTTTTTGATGATACTGAGATTTCTGAAAGTGCGGATTATAGGAAGTATATGAATCAATATAATGTGATTCATCTTGATATTTCTTCATTTTGGGATTCGTATAAGGATAATATTGTTGAGAAGATAACGGAGTATATATGTGATGAAATAAGAGAAGTATACGAGGATAAGATAGATTATTCAAAAATGATGAATTCAGTTCTTGGGAGTGTCTACAGAATATCTAAGATTCCGTTTGTTATTATCATAGATGAATGGGATTGTGTAATCAGAAACAGTGAAGATAAAGATTTGGTTCACAGATATCTGCAGTTCCTTCATTCCCTATTCAAGTCTGAAGAATCAAAGGCATTTTTGGCATTGGCATATATTACAGGAATTTTACCAATTAAGAAGATAAAAGATGAATCAGCACTGAATAACTTCAGGGAATATACAATGATAGATTCCTATCCGATTACAGAATATTTTGGATTTACGGAAAAAGAAGTAAGAGATCTTTGTGAGAAATACGATATGGATTTTGAAACCACGAAAGCATGGTATAACGGTTATTTAATTGATGGAATGAATATGTATAATCCCAACTCTGTTTCACTTGCAATGGACAGACATAAATTTGATTCCTATTGGAAAAATACATCATCCTTTGCCTCCATTAACACTTTTATCACCATGAATTATGAAGGTCTGAAAGATGATATTATGACAATGCTGTCAGGTGGAATGGTTATGGTGGATCCGGAGTCTTTTCAGAATGATTTGTCAGAGATTCATTCAAAGGATGATGCGTTGACGGCATTGATTCATTTAGGATATCTGGGGTATGATGCAGAAATGCTAAGTGCCTATATTCCCAATTATGAAGTTGCTAAGGCATTTCAAATGGCACTGAAAACAGGAAGCTGGAAGGAAATAGCAAAATCTGTTTCTATATGTGATGAACTGTTGGTGGCAACGATTTCAGGTAAGGAAGAAAGAGTAGCAGAGTTGATTGAACTTGCCCATGAAACCTATACTTCAGTTCTGACTTATAATGATGAAAACTCCTTAAGCTGCGTTTTGACAATGGCATATTTTACAGCAAGAGGATATTACAACATTATTAGGGAACTGCCTTCCGGAAAGGGGTATGCTGATTTTGCATTTATTCCGAGAGCAAATGCAGGAAAAAGACCAGCCATGGTTATAGAACTAAAGTATAATAAATCAGCAGACACAGCCATTAAGCAGATTAAGGAAAAGAGATATCAGGGAGCATTGTCAGGTTACAGTGATAAGGTTCTTTTAGTTGGAATTAATTATGATGCAGAGGGGAAAGACAAGAAAAAACATACATGTGTCATAGAAGAATGGAAGATTTAGGAAGTAAAGAAAGCGTGGGCGAGAAGCCGGAAGGAGAGATGATTGTGGTTACTGACACAGAGAAATGCATTCTTTGCATGGTCTGTACTCATGAATGTCCGGAAAATGCAAGAATTCTTCCGCTTCCGTTTCAACAGAAGATGGAAAAGATGCTTGGAGCATTGAAAAATGTCAGAAACAAGAATGAAATATTTTTATTCCCGCGAGCAACGAGCCGAGCGGATGTGCTTGCACATCCATTCGGCGACTGCCGCGAGGGTCGAATACCCCGCAGCTCAGCTGCGTTACAAAAGTTTGATGCCCCGTCAGCTTGCTGCGGGCTTGTTTTC
>JAQXIR010000112.1 GCA_029007885.1 Lachnospiraceae bacterium
AAGGGAAGCCGGAAATCAATTACCTGTTGCTTCCTATAAATTATCTGCAAAGTCAACAAACGGAAGAGGCGTGTATTCATTTTGTATGTGTCCCGGAGGCTATGTTGTAAATGCATCCAGCGAAGAAAAGCATCTTGCAATTAATGGGATGAGTTACAGTAAGCGTGACAGTGGTGTGGCAAACAGTGCAATTATTGTATCGGTAACACCCAAGGATTATTCGACAGAAAACCCTCTTGCAGGAATTGCATATCAGCGGGAACTTGAGGAAAACGCATATCGTCTTGCAAACGGGAAAATTCCGTTGCAATACTACGGTGATTTTTCGGGAAAACCGGGTAAAATGGTGCGGATAAAGAAAGCCTTTGCTCCTTGTCTGAAAGGAGAGGGGACATTTGTGAATCTGCATGGAATTATGCCAAAAGAACTGGACGATGCATTTATAGAAGGAATGGAACAGTTTGGAAAAATAATTCCGGGATTTGATGATGACTTCACGATTATAGCAGGGGTTGAAAGCAGGACTTCCTCTCCGGTAAGAATAACAAGAAATACATGCTATCAATCTGAAGTGAAAGGAATCTATCCGTGTGGTGAAGGAGCTGGTTATGCCGGGGGTATCACATCGGCCGCTATGGATGGAATAACGGTTGCAGAAGCAGTTGCATCCAAGTATAATACTTTGGAATAGATAAATTGGGTAATGGAGAATAAAATTGTGGAAAAGATAAGGGAAATGATAAAAGACAAAAAAAGAATCGTGATAAAGATAGGATCTTCTTCACTACAACATAAGGAAACGGGAGATCTTGACTATACGAAACTTGATGTACTGGTAAGAGAATTATGCAATATTCGTAACCAGGGCAAGGACGTAATTCTCGTAAGCAGCGGAGCGATTGCCGTAGGGAAAAAGGCAGTTGGTCTAAAAGCTAAACAGAATGCTACTCATATGGGATTTAAGCAGGCATGTGCGGCAATCGGACAGGCAAGACTGATGATGACATATCAGAAAATTTTTGCCGAATATAACCAGATTGCAGCACAGATTCTGATGACAAAAAATACGATTGTAGATGATGTGAACAGAATGAATGCTTATAATACGTTTACAGAATTGCTAAATCTTGGAGTCATTCCGATTGTCAATGAAAACGATACCGTATCTACATATGAAATTTTAGTCGGTGAAGATGATGTTTTAATCGGTGATAATGATACATTGTCTGCAATTGTTGCTTCTTTGGTGAACGCTGACTTATTAATTCTGCTGTCAGATATTGATGGACTATATACGGACGATCCGCGTATCAATAAGAATGCTGAGTTTATTGAAGAAGTCGAAGAACTCACGGATGAATATATGAATATGGGAAAAGAAAGCACCGGAAGTAGTGTAGGAACCGGTGGCATGAATACGAAAATGACGGCAGCTAAAATCGCAACAAGCTGCGGAACCGATATGATTATCGCAAACAGCAAGGATATCCGTATTATCCACAGAATCATGGACGGGCGGAAAATCGGAACACTTTTTAAAGCAAAAAAGCGTGACGACTTTGATGTTGTGGAGTTTATTCGTAACATGCATGCGTAATGACAGTACATCATTGATACGCAAATGAAATAGTAGGTGATAAGAAATATGACAATGCAGGAAAAAATTGAGAGAATTAATGAGTTGTATCATAAATCTCAGAAAGAAGGACTGACTGAGGAAGAAAAAAGAGAACAGAAGCAGTTGAGAGAAGATTATATTGCTTCGGTACGCAACAACTTAAGAAGCCAGCTGAATAATGTAAATATTCAGAGTGAAGACGGTACGATAGAGAATCTTGGAAAAAAATATGGAAACAAAACAAAGCATTAGAAAAGAAATTCTTACAAAAAGAAACTCACTGTCGCCGGAGGAACAAAAATATAAGAGCCGTAAAATAAGGGAAAACGTTATGACTCTTTCGGAATGGAAATATACCAAAAACGTGCTGCTTTATCTGAACTATCAAAGCGAAGTGATGACTGAAGAACTGATAAAAAGTGCGATCAGAGAAGGGAAAAACGTATATCTTCCGAAAGTTTCCGGAAATGAAATGGAGTTCTATAGAATACTATCTATTGAGGATACAAAAGAAGGATATAAAGGTATCCGGGAACCGAAAGAAGATGATTATACAAAATTTATTTGGAATGATACAGCGGGATGTATGATGATTCTGCCGGGATGTGCTTTTACAAAGAACGGAAAAAGAATCGGATACGGAAAAGGGTTTTATGACCGATACCTTGCCAAAGTTCCTGTAACAATGAAAATAGCATTGGCATATGAATTACAGATTGTTCCTCAAATTCCGGACAAAGACAATGATATACCGGTAAATAAAATTATTACGGAAAAACATATTTATGCAGTAAAGTAAGGAGAATGAAGAATGACACAAATCGATATCAATAGACTTGGGAAACAGGCTAAAGAGGCAAAATATGAACTTTCCAAACTTTCGACCGAACAGAAAAATACAGCACTTTGTCAAATCGCAAAAGATTTGCTTGCTGATACGCAGCAATTATTACATGCAAATGAAAAAGATTTAGAAAATGCAAAGAAAAATGGAATGAATCCCGGTATGATAGACCGATTACGTCTTACAGAAGAACGCATACAGGCAATTGCACAGGGGATTCTGAAAATTGTTGAATTGCAAGACCCGATTGGTGAAATCATTGAATCTAAAACGCTGGAGAACGGATTGCAAATCGAAAAAAGAAGAGTGCCTCTTGGTGTTATCGGGATTATCTATGAATCCAGACCAAATGTTACAGCAGATGCATTTGGTTTGTGCTTTAAAACCGGTAATGCTGTGATTTTAAAAGGGGGCAGTGATGCAATCTATTCAAATATTGCAATTACGGAAAGCATCCGCAATTCTTTGGGGAAATGCGGAATTACCAAAGACGCTATACAGATTATTCAAGCAACAGACCGTGCTGTGACGGAAGAGTTTATGAAATGCAAAGAATATGTTGATGTTTTGATTCCGCGCGGTGGTGCAGGATTAATCAGAAGTGTTGTAGAAAAGAGTGAAATTCCGGTAATTGAAACCGGTACAGGAAACTGTCATATCTATATTGATGAATTTGCCGATCCTGCAAAAGCCGTACCGATTATCGTAAATGCAAAAACACAACGCATCGGTGTATGCAATGCGTGTGAATCCCTGGTAGTTCATGAAAAATGTATCGGTACAATATTGCCGATGGTTGCGGCGGCATTAAAGGAAAAGAACGTTGAACTGCGCGGCGATGAAGAAGTCTGTGCATGCATTGATAATTGTGTTTTGGCAGAATCTCAAGATTATGGAAAAGAGTATCTTGATCTGATTATTTCAATAAAGACCGTAAAGTCAATTGAAGAAGCCATTACTCATATCAATCAATACAGTACCGGGCATTCTGAGGCAATCATTACGGAAAATAAGCAAAATGCCGAGAAATTTTTGAACGAAATCGATTCCGCATGTGTCTATGTAAATGCATCTACGAGATTTACGGACGGATTTGAATTCGGAATGGGAGCAGAAATCGGAATCAGTACGCAGAAACTGCATGCGAGAGGACCGATGGGATTAAAAGAACTGACCACCTATAAATATGCAATCACAGGGGATGGTCAGATTCGAAATTGAAATACAAGAATATAGACGGAGTGAATATGGAGAAAGAAAACAAGATTATGCTGCCGGAAAACGAGGCCGAAAGACAACTTCAATATATAGAACTGGTAAAAGAAAGAATAAGCGCCCTGTCTGAATCGGCAGGAAGACCACTGACCGCATGTGTGGTTACATTCGGCTGTCAGATGAATGCAAGAGACTCTGAAAAACTGTCCGGCATTCTTGAAAAAGTAGGCTATATACTGACTGATTCAGAGGAGGCAGATTTCGTTATTTATAATACGTGTACGGTAAGAGACAATGCCAATCAACGCGTATATGGAAGACTGGGCGCACTGAATCATTTAAAGAAGCAAAATCCCCATATGAAGATTGCCCTATGCGGCTGCATGATGCAGGAAACGGAAGTAATAGAAAAGATTAAGAAGAGTTATTCTTTTGTAGATTTGATTTTCGGTACACACAATCTTTTTAAGTTTGCCGAATTACTCTATGCCATGTTTGAGAACGAACGCATGGTGATTGATATCTGGAAGGATACGGATAAAATCGTTGAAAACCTGCCGGTTGAACGAAAATACAAGTTTAAATCCGGTATCAACATTATGTTTGGATGCAATAATTTCTGTAGTTATTGTATCGTTCCGTATGTAAGAGGAAGGGAAAGAAGCAGACAGCCGAAAGAAATTATCCATGAAATAGATGAACTGGTAAAAGATGGCGTTGTCGAGGTTATGCTTCTTGGACAGAATGTTAATTCCTATGGAAAAAATCTGGAAGAACCGATAACTTTTGCCGAACTTTTGCGGGAAGTAGAAAAAATTGAAGGACTTAAAAGAATCCGCTTTATGACATCACATCCAAAGGATTTATCGGATGAACTGATTCAGGTAATGAAAGAGTCAAAAAAAATATGCAGACATCTTCATTTACCGTTACAGTCCGGCTCAAATAGGATTTTAAAGGCAATGAACAGACGATACACCAGAGAACAGTATCTTGAACTGGTGCAAAAGATTAAACGAGAAATTCCGGATATTGCTATAACGACAGATATTATTGTGGGATTCCCGGGTGAAACGTTAGAAGACGTGGAACAGACAATAGACATGGTAAAACAGGTAGAATATGACAATGCGTTTACATTTATCTATTCTAAGCGTACAGGAACTCCGGCGGCATCCATGGAAAATCAGGTGTCGCAAGAAGTTGTAAAAGAAGGATTTGATAAACTTTTAAAAATCGTTCAGGATACGGCAAGAGAACAAGTAAAAAAACTACAGGGACAAGTAAAAGATGCACTTGTAGAAGAAGTGAATGAACATGATTCTTCTTTGCTTACGGGAAGACTTTCTAACAATACCATTGTACATTTCCCGGGCGAAGCTTCCTTAATCGGGAAAATTGTTCCGGTGAAACTGCTGGAATGTAAAGGATTTTATTACTTAGGGGAGATGACAGATTTTAAAGTGGAAGAAGAATCGTATATATGATTGAAAAAAGAGTCCGGAATGTACCGGACTCTTTTTTAAACAAGTGGAATAAAATGTTCTATGGCACTACATAATTTGGGATGACGAATGACAAAATGAATTGCGGGCGCTTTTCCCTTGGATACCATCGCCCACTTTCCTTCATGCATCATAATTTGAATATTACGGAATGTATGAGCTTCGCTGAATTCTACTGTATAATTTGGATGATTATCCGCATATGTTTGTATCAGGTTACAATGCTTAAGATAATCTTCGTAGGTATAAAAGACATCCTTTTCGAAAAAAATGCCGGAAAGAGACAGTGTCATCGGATATTTCTCAAACTCATCTGCTGAAAGGCTTGGGACTTCATCAATAATTGTATTGTTTTCTAAAATCTTTTCAGTAAGGGTTTTCAAGCTTTTCATATGTTTTGTGATTTTTTTCTCATCGGCATCCGAAATATGGTTTTTTTCTAAAATTGTTTTCAATAAATCGTCTGTTATTGTATAAAGCGGAAGGGAGGACAGAATAGAACGCCGGGTTCCTCTTTCTTCTGCATCACCGGAAAGAAAGGTATTGAAAGCATTTTCCAAATCCGAACGATAGATTTCCATAAGTGGTATGGCTCTTTGCAACAAGCAGTTTGCGCGTGTTTTATAATAAGAGACCTCATCCCTATTCTTAGTAAGATAATACTTACCCTTTTCATGAAAACCGGTGATAGCTTCTCCGGTAAGAGCTGCAGAACCGGATACCTTTAAAAAGTGCAGAAAGTTATTGTTCTGTATTCCTTTCAGATAATAAGGCGAGATTTGTCTGTCAAGCTATGTGGATAATAAAGGAAATTATATTCAAGAAGATCTTGTATTAACCTATAAGTATAAGGAAAAAGGAAAGACATATACATATTACTTAACTTCCAGCGACTATACGGTAGAGTATTCCAATGCAACGCAGGCCGAAACAGCCACAATGACAATCAAGGGCAAACTGGAAGGCTTCCAAAGCAAGATGACCTATACCGGTAAAGAGGTGCGCCAGCCTGACGTCACTCTTACCTATAAGGATAAAACCGGTACATATACCCTTAACAAAGACAAGGATTACGCAGTATCCTA
>JAQXIR010000113.1 GCA_029007885.1 Lachnospiraceae bacterium
CATATACCAACAACAAAAAAATCAATGATGGAACAGGTGAGAATAAACCTTGTATGAAAATTACCTTCAAGGGGAATTTTGCCGGAATTGTAAGAAAGGAATTCTCGATTACACCCGGTGATTTAGAGAATACTACATTGACATTAAACGATGTTACATATCAGAATCAAGCAGGGAAATGCAAACCTTCAGTCGTAATCAAGGATACAAACGGAAAGACACTAAACTCCGGCACCGATTACAGGAAACTTGCATTTAGTGATATTACTTATGTGAGAGATACCACCGTTGAAAGAATTGTTAATAAAAAACGTGTAAAGGTAATTTGTGAAGAAGGAACCGCCGTGAATGCTGCTGATATCGTGCCGGCCGGAACAGAATTAATGGTAACAGTGACGGGAATTGGAAACTATGACGGTACCCGGATAAGTGGATACTACAGAGTTACAAAGTCTCAGATAAGTTCAGCAAAGATTAAAGTTCTGAAAAAACAGATTTATAACAAAAATGAATTGTGTCCCGGTAAACCTGACTTGAAGGTTACTGTTGGTAATAAAACACTTACCGAGGATGACTATGAGATTGTTGCATATTCAAATAATGTGAATAAGGGCAAAGCCAAAATTACAATTCGCGGTATAGGTAACTACGGAGGAGTCAAAACACTCAGCTTTGATATAGGAAGTTATAATCTGTCAACAGTTGAATAAGTAAACGAATTGAAATATACCGACCTTCAAAAGTCAGGTAAATGTCTGACGATTGGAGGTCGGTATTCTGTTTACCGGCTGACAGAAGGAAGATTTCCCAGATTATTATCTTCCGTACCATCAGGCAGTGATTTCACAGCAGGAACTTCGTCCAGCGCAGCATAGGCAAGCTTTGCGCCCAAGTCTTTTTGATCTGTTTCCATTTCTTTTTCTCCATATTTAAAAATTTTTCAGTATCTATAGTATTAGAAAAAATCGCACAAATTAATCTTCAATTCGTGAAGATTGTGTGTACTTTCTTGTATCTAAATTCCAACTTTGCTACAATAATTAATATCGGCGAATAACAGAAAGCCTATATGAAAGCGGAGAAGGAAATGAAACACCAAAATTCACTTAGCAGTCATCTTGCAAAGGTATTTATTACTCTTATGGCAGGTACTATCCTGTTGTGTTTGCTTTTAAACAATACATTTTTGGAAAAATTCTATATTCGGGACAAACAGAAGTCACTATTAAATGCGTATCAAAAGATTAATAGTGCAGCGAATAAGGGAAACATTGATACAGACGAGTTTGAACAGGAATTACAGATACTATGCAGCAGATATAATATGGATGTACTGGTAGTGGATGTGGATTCCAAAACAGTTAAGTTTATCGGAAAAGATCCTGAATTGTCCAGAATGCAGTTATGGGACAACCTGTTTTTACAGGAAAACAATAAGGAAAGCAGTAATCTTGTTGAAACAGAACAATATCGGATTAAGATTGTTAAGGATAAACGTCTCAATAATGAAAATATTGAAATGTGGGGAACGCTGGATAACGGAAATCTTTTTCTGATTCGTACAGCACTAGAAAGTATTAAGGATAGTGTTCAGCTGGCAAACCGTTTTTGGGCATACATCGCGATTCTCTCTACGATTGCAAGCGGAATTATCATTTGGATTGTTTCAAAAAAGATTACAAAGCCAATCTTAGAACTCGCCGATATTTCGGAGAGAATGACACGGCTTGACTTTGAAGCAAAATATACGGGCGAAAGTAACGATGAAATCGCGCTACTGGGAGCTAATTTTAATAAAATGTCCGAAGTCTTGGAAAAGACTATTTCCGAATTAAAAACGGCCAATAATGAGTTGACAAAAGATATTCAGAAAAAGACAGAAATCGATGAGATGCGAAAAGAATTTCTTTCAAATGTTTCGCATGAACTGAAAACACCGATTGCTCTGATACAGGGATACGCAGAAGGATTGCAGGAGGGAATCAGCAATGATGAAGAAAGCAGAAATTATTATTGCAGCGTAATCTGTGATGAGGCAGCTAAAATGAATGGCATGGTTAAAAAACTCTTGACCTTAAATCAATTGGAATTTGGCAATGATATTGTTTCCATGGAACGGTTTGATATAACAATGATGATTCGCAACTGTCTGCAGTCATCTGAAATTCTGTTAAAGCAGAATGAGATTACTGTTCGTTTTACACAGGAAGAACCGCTTTTTGTATGGGGAGATGAATTTAAAGTAGAAGAAGTTTTTACAAATTATCTTTCCAATGCGATTAATCATTGTGCAGGAGAAAAAATGATTGATATTTGCTTTGAACAAAGAGAGGGAAAACTGCGTACGACTGTTTTTAATACAGGAAATCCAATTCCTGAAGACAGTATTTCGCACATCTGGGAAAAGTTTTATAAAGTTGACAAAGCAAGAACCAGAGCCTATGGGGGAAGCGGAATCGGTCTTTCTATTGTAAAAGCAATTATGGATTCCATGAATCAGCAATATGGTGTAATCAATTATGAAAATGGGGTTTCGTTTTGGTTTGAATTGGAATTACAACAAAAGATTGATGAACTGTCGGAATAATGATAAAATGAAACATAATATTCATATTTTACTTTATAGGGGGAACTTATGAAAAAGATAACCGTAATCGGAAGTTTCCTGATCCTGGTCATGCTGACGGGATGCACCGGTGAACTTCCGGACATGACGGATGAGCAGACGGCAATGGTAACGGAGTATGCTTCAAATCTTCTTATTAAATATAACAATCTTTCCAGCCGCACTCTGTTAAATGATAGCCAGTTGGAAATTGCAGAAGCGAAAGAGGCGGAAGAAAAAGAAAAACAGCGTAAAAAGGAAGAGGCTGCACAGGCATACCTTCAGCAACAGGAAGAAGAACAGTCAGAGGAGGAAGAATCCAACGTAAAGGACGAAAAGCAGGAATATATCATGGACGTTGCTTCTTTCCTTGACATGGAAGGGGTTTCGGTTGAATATGCAGGTTGTTCCCTGTGTGATTCTTATCCGGACGAGACAAGTGAAGATGCTTTCTTTGCAATAGAAGCCACCGAGGGTAAAAAACTATGTATCCTTAATTTTACGGTAACAAATCAATCATCAGAGGATAAGGAACTGGATATGTTTTCAAAACAGGCAAGGTTTTATTTGCAGATTGAAGATGAGAAGATGATACCGGTACAGACAACACTGCTGTTTGATGATTTTTCTTCTTATAAGAATACTATGGCTGCCGGGGCAAGCGAAAATATGGTTTTGCTGTTTGAAGTAAGTGATACCGTCACACAGGCAAGCAGAATAAGTATGACTGTGCAGTATGGAGAGGATAAAGGGGTAATTTCTTTACAATAAGTGACAGATAATGTTAAAGAGAATTATGGTAGGATGTCGGGTTTTGAAAAGAATTTCTTGGACAAAGAAAACTTCAGAACCCGATTTTTTTGGCTTTTAATAGGATTTTTCACGTGGTCGAAAAAAAGTACAAAATTTTTCAAAAAACCTATTGAAAAAAAAGAAATACAATGATAATATAAATTTCGCTGCGTTAGAAAAGCTAAAAATTGCAGTAAAAGATTGCGGCAAAAAATAGCAGCAAAAAAATTGTTGAAAAAGCAATAAAAAACAGTTGACAACGGAAGACGCACATGCTACTATAAACGAGTTGCGTGTGAAGAAACCGGACGCAGCAAAGAAGCAAAAAGAACCTTGACAAGTGAACAGCAATGCAACCCTGAAAATTCAAAAAGAGATTTCAGAG
>JAQXIR010000114.1 GCA_029007885.1 Lachnospiraceae bacterium
AGCGACTTTTACAGATTTAATCCTTCGTGTATTACTTGCTTTTTGTTTCTCAAGAACAGCACTGGGTGCAACCGGAATCTGGTGTGCATGGCCAATCGGGTGGTGTGTTGCCGCAGTACTATCCATCAGTTTTTACATGCATGGTCCATGGAAAAAATTAAACGTCATTACTTCCAAAATAAATCAACAAGGATAAAGGTAGAATTCCCATTTATCCTTGTTGATTTATTCCTGCCCGTTTAATGGCATCTAACCTCTTTTTCTTTTGCTCAGGATCATTCCTTGAAGGAAGTCCTGCCGCCCAAAGAACATTATCCCATGTCCTAAACCTCGCTTTTAGTCTTTGCACATTTGATATCTCTTTCATTGTTGGGACATACCCTTGCCTGTGATATACCGCTATAACCTCTTCCAGTAATTTTATGTCTTCTTCCGTTACCGGCATACCTGGCTTCCAATATTTATTAAAATCATAATGCTTTCTTTGAGAAAAACATACTTGTTTCTTTTTTCTAACATTATTATCCATTTTGTTTTACCTTCAATGCTTCCAACACATGTACATTATGTCATAATCCTTCCTGTGATTATTTGATCTCTTCAAACCGTTCACTGCTTCTGCAATCCTTGAAAGTCCCTCCTGTAGCACTGCTCGTCTACAGCCGAAGTTCAACCGTACAAATTGTCCGGTAGGTTCCCGATAGGTGCTTCCCATACTGAGACGAACTCCGGCGGAGCAAAAGAAGTCTTCCAGTTTTTCGGAAGGCAGCCCCAGTCCGCTACAGTCAATCCACATCAGGAAGGTTGCCTCCGGTTTCAGTGCCCTAAGTCCTGTAATTTCCCGACCGATATAATCCAGCGCAAAATCACGATTTTCCTGTAGATAAGCTATAAGGGCATCTGCATAGTAATCTCCGCCGCGGTAAGCAGCCTCCATTGCCACAAGCCCCAGAATATTTGTGTTGATGCAGCAACGTTCCTTTTCTTCTTCAAAATGTCGGCGTAGCTTTTCATCAGCAATAAAAATAACGGAAGCAGCCAGTCCGGCCACACTGAAGGTTTTGCTGGCAGAGGTGCAGGTGATTGTGCGTTTGCAGATCTCCGGTGAAAGGGAGGCTATCGGGATATGGTGCCGCTTATCAAAAACAATGTCGGCATGAATCTCATCCGAGACAATCAGAACATCATTTTCCAGACAGATCTGTGCAAAACGCAGCAGTTCATCTCCGGTAAAACAACGTGCAGAAGGGTTTTGAGGGTTACAAAACATCCAGATCTTTGCTTCCTTTGCTTTTCTTGCAAAGTCATCAAAGTCCGGTTCGTAACGCCCGTTTATCAGACGCATGGGATTTTCCAGTACCCGGCGTCCATTCTTCTCTACAGTCTCAAAAAAAGGAGCGTAGACAGGAGTTTGTAACAACACGGTGTCTCCCGGTTCTGTAAAAGCACAGACACAGGCGGCCAGCGCAGCGTCAATTCCGGCAATGAATACAGCCCAATCTGCCTGCGCTTCAAAACCATGGCGGCGTTTCTGCCAGTCTGCCGCTGCCTGAGCACACCCGGAAGGCGGAGTCGTGTAACCGTAAATATTGTGTTGTACGCAGGAAAGAAGTGCCTGTTGCACGCATTCCGGAGCCGAAAAGTCAGTGTCTGCAACCCAAAAAGGCAGCAGTTCTTTATCTCCCTTTCCAATAAAATGTTCGTCCCATTTGGCACTGTTTTTTCCGCGTCGGTCAATAATTCTGTCAAAATCGTACATATTCAGACCCCTATATCATAAATCCAACTGTAAGATACAAAACACAAGCTGCCACAGCAAAGCAGAGTGAATACGGCAACTGTGTCTTTACATGAGATACAACATCACAGCCCGTAGATGAGCAGGACATAATGGTGGTGTCAGAAATGGGTGAAGTATGATCACCAAATACCGCTCCGCCGGCCACAGCACCTACGATCATAGGAATCGGAATGTTAAGTGGCATTGCCATAGGCAGCAAAAGAGGCATCATAATAGCAATCGTTCCGGCACTGGTTCCTGTTGCGAAGGAAAGCAGGCAGGTAAGCAGAAATGCTACAGGTGTAAAAATTACCGGAGTAAGGAATTGAATCAGTACACCGGACAGATAATTTGCAGTCCCCAATTCGCCCAGCAGATTACTGAATGCGTAAGCCAGTATCATGATGATCACAATGTTGCTCATGTTTCCGCAGCCGGTAAACAATTTTTGGGTACTCTCTCCTATCGAAGCCTCTTTGGAAAGAGCCCGTTCTAATGTCAGATACAGGCAGCCGGCAGCCGTTCCAAGAATCAGTCCTGTTTCGGTGTCTCCCTTCATCAGGTTACCCTCTCCACTGTAAAAAATATAGGCCACGGCTAACACAATCATAAGGAGCATGGGAATCAGAAGATAACGGGCTTTTCCACTGACTTGTCCTTCTGTATCCACTTTTTGTGAATCGTTTTGCACAAACCTGTTTCCGGACGCGTAGTCTGCTTCTGCTCTTCTCATCGGGCCAAAATCAAAGCGGGCCAGAATAAAAACAGCCACACCCAGTACAGCGAATATGCAGTAAAAATTAAAGGGGATAGCTTTTACCATTTGCTGTGTGGGATTCTCAATTCCCTGAGCTTCGATAAAGCCGGCAATATAAGGGCCGTAAGCCGCAATGGGAATCAGAATGGAAAGCGGAGTTGCGGTAGAATGAACAATCCAGGCATTCTTTTCCGGCGAAATATTAAAAGTCTTGGTCAGCGGCCTGGAGATAGAGCCCGTGATCATAACACTTAAAGTACCATCAATAAATACCAGAATACCTACCAGCCAGGTAAAAAGCTCCGCGCCTACCCGGGATTTAATGACGCTTCTTTTTTCAATCATCAGCGCAGTAAACCCCTTTAGTCCACCGGCATCTTCGATCATATAAAACATGCCGCCCAACAGGGTCAGAATGATGATGATGGAAGTACTGGAACCGGAAGAAAACACATTTACAATCATCTCTTTGGTTCCTACCAGCATTCCAATCAGGCTGCAATCTGCCAGCAAAAAATTGCCGAACAAAAGCGATGTAAGAAGTGCCAGAAATACATTTTTTGTTGCCAGTGCCAGCCCTATGGCAAGAATTGATGGCAGTATGCTTAAAAATCCGTAGTTCATAAAAATTCCTCCCCTGTATAAATACTTTACCATATGCGCATTGTTTTGTATAAGAGTTTATATTCTTCCCTTAGGGGAAGAGTCAAGCATAAAAAATGCTGTAAAAATTTTTACAGCATTCGTTTATTGGTTACTATATTTTCTTCCGTCCTCTTTATCTTTTTGCAACTGTGCCATCAGTTCTTCCACCCCGTCAAATTTTTGTTCGGGGCGCATAAAATGCAGCAGTTTTGTATGAATTTCCTCATCGTAAAGATTACCGTCGAAGTCATACAGATATGTTTCCACACCAAGTACTTTCTCATCGCTGACTGTCGGTTTATAGCCGATGTTGGTAATGCCACTGTAGGTTCCTTTCGGTGTTTCGGAAAGCGTTGCATAAACGCCTCTTGGCGGTAAGAGTTTAAAAGCCGGTGGAATCATATTTACGGTCGGCATCTGCAGGGTATGTCCAATATGGTTTCCGTGGATAATCCTGCCGCTTACGGTATAAGGAGTTCCCAGTAATTTTGCTGCCTCCTCCATATTACCTGCCGCAACAGCATCCCGGACTCTGGAAGAGCTCACCTCTTTTCCTTCCACACATACCTTATCAATCATCCGGTATACAAATCCGTGTTCTTTTGCAAAATCGGCAAGCATTCCGGCATTGCCCTTTCCTTTATCTCCAAACGAAAGATCACTTCCCGACACTACTAATCCTGCTTTTAACTGCATAAGCAGGAATTTTTCCATAAAATCCATCGGAGAAATAGATGCCGTTTGAAAGTTTAAGGGAAATTCAATCAAATCATCGATTCCCATTTTCGCAAAACGCTCTCGTTTCTCCTGCGTGGTATCCAATACGGGGAGTCGTTTCCCCGAGAATAATTCTTCCGGAGAAGGGTCAAATGTAAAGACAACTGCCCGCATTCCGTTCTTTTTCTCGGCAAGAATCTGTTCCATCAGTTTTTGATGTCCGACATGAATGCCGTCAAATTTTCCGATTGCAATTGCCGACGGTCCTTTTAAGGAAAAGTCAGTCGTATTACTGATAATCTGCATGATACATCCTCTTTCCTGTTTCAAACTCAGTCCAAAAACATCTTAACCGGAACCAGTGCCTGCTTATCCGATTGATATTCATAAAGTGCAAGAAACTTTCTTTTTCCTTCTATTTTTGCATAAAGGCGGAAGTTTTCCCCTTCCCGGCATTTATTTCGTATCTGTCCGGGGAGTTCTCTTAGCGAAAACGCATTTCCGTTTAATACTTTTTTCAGAAGTCTGTCCGGTACATCGAATATATCCGTATTCTCAAAGACCCGGTCCACCGGAATGATATAATCTTCCAGTTTCCCATTTTGAGAAAGTTCTTCCGCCTGTGATAGGGAAAGTGCCATTTCTTTCGTAAACTCTCCGCTTTTCGTGCGTTCCAGTTTCGTCATGACCGCACCGCAATCAAGTTTTTGTCCGATATCATGACAGAGCGTGCGAATATATGTCCCTTTTGAACATAAAACTCGCATCTTTACATACGGCAGCTGTAAAGACAGCACTTCTATCTCATACAGGGTAATCTCCCGTGGTTTTCGTTCCACTTCTTTTCCTGCACGGGCAAGTTCATAGAGTCTCTTCCCGTTCACCTTAATTGCGGAATGCATTGGCGGAATCTGCTGAATGTTTCCGACAAATCCTGCAATCGCCCTGCGTACCTGTTCTTCGTTACAGGTGACTTTACTTTCTGTTAATACTTTCCCGGAAATATCCTGTGTATCCGTTGTCTTCCCCAATACAAATTCTGCGATATACTCTTTTTTCTTATCTGTGAGCATATCGCATAATTTTGTTGCGCTTCCGAGGCAAACAGGGAGTACGCCGACCGCATCCGGGTCAAGCGTTCCCGTATGTCCGATTTTCTTCTGTTTCAGAATCCCCCTCAGTTTTGCAACAACATCAAATGAGGTAAATCCCGCTTCTTTATTAATGACTATAATTCCGTTTATCATCCTACTTGTTTTCCATCTGCTTTTCGATTTGTAACGAAAGATTGTTGATTACATCATGCTGGGTTCCGTTAATCGTACAGCCTGCCGCACGAACGTGACCGCCTCCGCCAAAATACTGTGCCACTTTTGCAACATCAATTTTTCCGCCGGAACGCATGCTGACCTTGTAACTCTGGAATTCATTTTCATACAGAAAAATGGCACATTCTACACCTTTTGTGTACCGCAGTTGATTCACAATCCCGTCAAAATCTGAAGATGTTACCCCATAAAAATCCATAACCTTTTTATCAATTGTGCTGACAATACACGTCTTATTCATAAAAAGGATGCTCTCCAGCAATGCTCTTCCCAAAACCTGATTCTGTATGTAGGATTTCTCATAAAAAGTCTCCTCAATCAGTTTCGGAAAATCAAACCCGAATCGAATCAGTTCTGCCGCTGCCATAAGAGTGGAGGGCGATGTGTTGGAATATTGGAACACACCCGTATCATGGATAATTCCGATATAAAGTGCCTTTGCGATTTCTTCATCCAATTCTGCCTTGTCAATCAAATCATAAATCAGTTCGCTTGTGGAACTTGCATCCGGTACGATGTGATTGACTTTTCCACATCCCAGATTGCTGATATGATGATCAATATTAATGGTCTTTTTGGCTGCTTCGAACAAAGGCTGTGCTGCTCCCAGTCTGTCTTTGCTACAGTCGAGCGCCACAAAAACATCATATGCTTTTATGTCTTCTCCCAATACCGAAGCATCTTTAATTTGTTCTACATCTTTAATACATTGAAAAATGTCGCTTGGCTTTTCCAAATACACATCGATTTCTGCTTTCGGCAGTACCTTTTTTAAATAGAGGTACAATCCCATACAGGAACCGATACAGTCACCATCCGGGCGAATATGTCCGCTGATGGCAACCGAGCCGGCATTTTTCAGTTCTTCCATTATATTCTTCATATTACTGCTCTTCCCGTTCTAAATCCTTTGTAACTTCATCAATCTTCTTTGACATATTCACGCCGTAAGCAATCGACTGATCCATCACAAATGTGATATCCGGTGTGTTTCGAAGATTGATAGTCTTTGCCAGACGGTTTTTGATAAACCCCTTTGCGGAATTTAATCCCGCAAGCGTATCTGCCGCCGACTCATCGTCTCCGAGTACACTGATATATGCTTTACAACTTTTCAAATCCGGAGCAACCTCCACGGAAACAACAGATGTCATCGGATTAATTCTTGGATCTTTGATTTCTCCTCTGATGATATCTGCCAGTTCCCGCTGTACTTCTCCGTTAATTCTTGTATTCTTAATACTGTTTTTACGCATGCTGCTCCTATCTTGGAACTTCTTCCATTACATATGCTTCAACAATGTCAAGTTCCTGCATCTTATCAAAGCCTTCAAATACAAGACCACACTCAAATCCTGCTTTTACTTCCTTGACATCATCTTTAAATCTCTTAAGAGATGCTAAAGTACCGTCAAATATCTGCTCGCCTTCTCTGGAAATACGAATCTTACATCCACGTCTGAATTCTCCGTCAAGCACATAAGAACCTGCAATATTTCCAACTGCGGATGCTTTGAAAATCTGACGTACTTCTGCATGACCGATGACTTTTTCTTCAAATACCGGATCAAGCATACCTTTCATAGCAGCCTCTACATCATCGATTGCCTGATAGATAACTTTGTACAATCTGATATCAACGCCTTCATGTTCTGCCGTATCTTTTGCGGTCGCATCGGGACGTACGTTGAATCCGATGATAATCGCTGAAGATGCTGCCGCAAGTGTAACGTCGGATTCATTGATGGCACCGACACCTCCGTGAATACATTTTACAACAACTTCATCATTGGAAAGTTTTGTAAGACTCTGTTTTACCGCTTCAACACTTCCCTGAACATCTGCTTTGACAATCAGGTTCAGTTCTTTTAAGTTGCCTTCCTGAATCTGGCTGAACAAATCGTCAAGAGACATCTTGGATTTCGTCTCTTCCAGTTTCTTCACTTTGTTCTGTGCCACAAACGTATCTGCGAAAGATTTTGCTGTCTTATCGTTTTCGTGTGCAATCAAAATCTCGCCGGCATTCGGAACATCATTTAATCCCAGAATTTCAACCGGTGTTGACGGTTTTGCCTCTTTGACTCTTCTTCCCTTATCGTCTACCATGGCACGCACTTTTCCGTGAGAAGCTCCTGCGGAAACAAAGTCGCCGACACGCAAAGTTCCCTTCTGTACCAGAATTGTTGCAACCGGTCCGCGTCCCTTATCCAATTCGGCTTCAATGACAAGACCTCTTGCTTTTCTCTTCGGATTTGCCTTCAATTCCATAATATCTGCCGTCAACAGTACAAGGTCTAATAATTCCTTAATACCTTCTCCTGTTTTTGCCGAAACCGGAGCAAATACGGTGCTGCCGCCCCAGTCTTCCGGAATCAGTTCGTATTCGGCAAGTTCCTGTTTTACTTTGTCAATATTGGCATTCGGCTTATCAATCTTATTGACAGCTACAATAATTTCAATTCCGGCTGCCTTGGCATGGTTGATTGCTTCCACGGTCTGCGGCATAACACCATCATCCGCAGCAACTACGAGGATTGCAATATCGGTTGCATTGGCACCGCGCATACGCATAGCGGTAAACGCTTCATGTCCCGGTGTATCCAGGAAAGTAATGCTGTGTCCGTTTGCATTAACGGTATATGCACCGATGTGCTGGGTGATACCGCCTGCTTCTTTATCTGTTACATTGGTTTTCCGAATAGCATCCAGAAGGGAAGTTTTACCATGGTCAACATGACCCATAACGCAGATAACCGGTGCTCTTTCTACCATATCTGCCTCATTTTCTTCTCCTTCTTTCAACAGTTCTTCAATCACATCAACCTTGACTTCTTTTTCACACATAATATCGAATTCAATCGCGATATTCTCTGCGTCTTCGTAAGAAATCTCCTGGTTTACCGTTACAATCTGTCCCTGCATAAACAGTTTCTTTACAATAACCGACGGCTGCATTTTCATCTTATCAGCCAGTTCTTTGATTGTCAGAACTTCCGGAAGTGTGATGACTTTGATTTCTTCTACGACTTCTTCTTTCTTCTCCGGCTTGATAAATCTGCCGGCCTTATTCTTTCCGGATACAACACCGTCTTCATAGATGGAATCCTTTTTGGAGCGTTTGTCTTTGCTCTGGTTTAATCTTCTCTGTTCTTCACGCTGCTTGTCGTTCTTTGTAACAAGCGGTTCGTCCATGAATACTTTGGAAGCGCCACCTTTCTGGTATCGATTATCCGGTCTTTCATTTCGTCCCTGACCGCGGTCATTATTTGAATTGAAGCGGTTATTACCCTGACTACCGTTGCCGCCTTGATTATAGTTGCGACCGTTCTGATAGTTTTCTCTATTGCTGTTATCATGATTGCGGTAATTTCCGCCGGCCGGTCTTCTTTCTGCATTATTCTGTCTTTGTCCATTGTTTCTGTCTCCTGTAGGCCTTGCCTGCTGAAATCTTCTGTCATTGCCCCGGTCATTTCTATTGTTATAGTTTCCGCTGTTTTCCGGCTTTCTATCCTGATTTGCGTTAGTTTCCCGTTCCGGTGTGACAGCCGGTTTCTCATTCATCGGTCTTTCGATTACAGGTTCCTCTTTCACTTCCTTTTTCGGAGGAAGTTTTTCCATAATCTTACCTGTTGCTTTATTAATCATCTGATTTGGTCCGAGTTTAATCGGTTTTGCAGGTGTTCCCGGCTGCGGAGCATTCTTACGTTCATTTCCACCCGACATCGGCGGTCTTGAACCCTGTGGCATCTTGGAATTATGCGGATTGCTTACAAAAATGATTGTCTTCTTTTTCTTTGGCGGTGCCGCTTTATCTGCTGCCGGTGCACTTTCTGCCTTTTCTGCTGCCGGTGCGCTTTCTGCCTTTTCTGCTGCGGCAACCGGTTTTACTTCTTTCCCGAATTTCTCCTTTACAAGTGCAATCGCATCATCCTCTATGCTGCTCTGCGCTGCCTTCACTTCATACCCTTTTTCCTGTAAAAATGCGATTACTTCTTTACTTTGTATCTCTAATTCTTTTGCAAGTTCATGTACTTTTATTTTCGCCATTCTATTTCACTACCTCCGTTACCTGTTTGACTCTTCCAATAATTTGATTAAGGACTTTGAAAATCCCGCATCCGTTACCGCTAATGATGCCCTCATTTCTTTTCCCATCGCATGCCCGAGTTCCTCCTTTGTTCCAAAGCAATATATCGGAACATGATAAAACTCACACATATTGTGAAACTGCTTTTTTGTATTATCCGAGGCATCTGCCCCTACAATCACAAGAAATGCACTGCCGCCTTTAACGGCTTTTTCCGTCATAAACTCTCCGCTTACAACGTTACGGGATCTTGTTGCCAACCCTAATAAAGAATAAATCTTATTCTGTTTCAATCTCTTCAAACTCCTTCTCCAAACTGTCGTACACATCATTTGGAATACTCATTTTGAAAGAACGTTCTAACCCTTTGTTTTTCCGTGCCTTTTGCAGGCATTCTTTAGAAAGGCACAAATATGCACCTCTGCCGTTTTTCTTTCCTGTCACATCAAGTACGATAGGACCCTCTGCAGTCTTTAAGACACGCATCATTTCTTTTTTGCTTTTCATGCAGCCGCATCCGACACACTGCCTCATAGGAACTTTTTTATTCATTGTGATCCCTCTCTTACTTTGGGCTTATTCTTCCGCACTATCAGTCTGCTCTGTTTCTTCTGTGTATTCTTCTTCGTACTCGCCCTCATAATCTTCGTCTTCAAATTCATCCATATAATCTTCGTAACGGAATCCCGGCGCATCCTTCGCCTGTGTTTCGCTCTTAATGTCAATCTTATATCCTGTCAGTCTGGCAGCAAGTCTTGCATTCTGTCCTTCTTTACCGATTGCTAATGATAACTGGTAATCCGGAACAACAACCTTTGCCGTCTTCTCATCAGGATCTGCAAATACTGCAACGATTTTTGCCGGAGATAATGCATTCTGAATCAGATTTCCCGGATTTTCGTCCCAATTTACAATATCAATTTTTTCACCGCGCAGTTCTTCAACAATCGAGTTTACTCTGGCTCCGTTCATGCCGACACATGCACCGACCGGATCAACGTTCGGATTGTTGGACCATACGGCAATTTTTGTTCTGCTGCCGGCTTCTCTGGCGATGCTCTTAATTTCCACTGTACCGTCCTTGATTTCGGTAACTTCCGACTCAAACAGTCTTTTTACCAATTCCGGATGTGTACGGCTCACCAAAATCTTCGGTCCCTTAGGTGTATTCTTTACCTCAAGAATATATACCTTGATTCTTTCGGTCGGCATAAATACTTCACTCTTTACCTGCTCACTTTCATTTAACAGTGCATCTGCTTTCCCGAGATTAATACTGATGTTTCTGCCGACATAACGCTGCACGATACCGGTTACAACATCTTTTTCCTTTTCAAAATACTGGCTGTAAATAACACTTCTTTCTTCTTCGCGGATTTTCTGCAGGATTACATTTTTTGCATTCTGTGTTGCAATACGTCCGAATTCCTTGGACTTGATTTCCACATTTAAAATATCACCGACTTTTGCTTTCTTGGAAACCTTTACCGCATCCTGCAATGAAATCTGAAGTAAATCATCCGTTACTTCTTCTTCGGTTTCCACAACCTCTTTTTGTGCATAGCATAAGAAGTCACCGGTTTCTCTGTTGATTTCTACTTTTACGTTGTCTGCTTTTCCGAAATGATTTTTACATGCCGTAATCAGGGAATTCTCAATCGCATCAAATAATGTTTCTTTGCTGATTTCTTTTTCTTTCTCTAATGCATTTAATGCTTCCACTAACTCTTTATTCATGTCTTCTCTTTACATCCTTTCCCTCTGTTTTGTATTTCTTTTATCCTGTTAAAAATCAAATGTCAGTCTGACACTTGCTGTATCCCCTTTTTCAAAGACCATTTCACCACGGTCCGTTTCAATGGTAATGACACCATCCTGATACGATTTCAAAATTCCCGTGAACTGTTTTTCTTTGTCAATCGGTTTATACGTTTTTACTTCTACTTCCATTCCGATACTTTTTTCAAAATGCTTATCCTTTTTCAACGCCCTGCCAAGTCCCGGACTGCTGACTTCTAAAATATAAGCATCCTCGATAAAATCATCTTCATCCAATTTTGCCGAAAGTGCCCTGCTGACATTCTCACAGTCATCAATGGTAACTCCGCCCGGCTTATCAATGTAGGCTCTTAAATACCATTCGCTTCCTTCTTTCACATATTCCACGTCGTAAATTTCCACGCCGTGTTCTTCTGTGATTGGTTTCAGCAGTTCTTCCGTACGGGCTTCATATGTCTTATTCTTTGACATTCTTTCCTCCATTCCCTATTCAGTTGTCTTTTTTACTACTACTCCTAATACTCATAAAAAAGAGTGGACCGAACGTCCACTCTAACTAGTAAATAGTATTTAGATTATTGTCAGTATAGCACCATTTTTTTTCGTATGCAAGCGATTGACGAAAATTTTCCAAAAAATACTTGCAATTTTTACTACAATATAATAAAATAAACAAGCGTTTGAAAATGGCTCGTTGGTCAAGCGGTTAAGACGCCGCCCTCTCACGGCGGAATCAGGGGTTCGATTCCCCTACGAGCTGTTGACTGTTTATACAGCCCAACCCTGGAAAGTGTTGAAATCAGTTGG
>JAQXIR010000115.1 GCA_029007885.1 Lachnospiraceae bacterium
CTATCCGTCGATATGGAAGTAAAAAAATGATTTTCGGAAGTGATGCCCCTATCGACGGGATTACTACCTATTCCTGCAATCCGAAAAGAGAGCGTTCCATTTATCAAGACTATTTTCACATCCTGCCGGGTGAAATCAGCAAGGAAGCATATGATGACCTGATGTATCGGAATGCTATCCGCATCTTCGGACTGGAGCAGCGTTTTTGATTATTCTACAATTACAGCCGTCCCGCTCTCTGATTGCGTTCTGTCTTGCCTCAATCAGTTCCTCTTCATAACTTCTTTTATATTCCCGGTATCAATAATTTCATTCCGGCTTTAAAACATCCGATTCCAACCGGCAATAAGATGAGGGTACAACAGAATACCAATCCAATTGCCAATACAACAATTGCTAACGGAACCTCTATGAGCAGCCAGAAACATGCCATGAAAAATGCACCGGTTAACTTAAATCCAATCCAAAGCATGAATGCCAGAAACAGCATCATAAATAATAAACTTATCATAATCTTCCCTATCCTTTCTTTACAAACTGTTTGTCATAATCGTTTATCGGTATCCCATGAAACGTGGATTCATTTCTTAGTCCCAATCTGTCAAAATACGTTCTCTGTTCGTTCATTTTTTCCAGAAGTCTGCAAGTCATAATTCTTTGCTTAACGTTCATCCGTATCCTCCTCCCCCGACATGACACATTTTACAAATTCATGTATTTTCCTTAGAGTAATTACAGTATATAATATGAATGTCGGGAAAAACATGACGAAAAGTCCGACTTAACAATACCTATTTTGCTAAAAAGTGCAAAATAGAACTTATCGAGGGGAAAATATTTTATGGGAAGAAAATCTATAAGACAAAACAAAAATATATATCAGACCAGCAGAGAGAACGCCGGTCTTACCCGCGAAGGTGCTGCAGAACGCCTTGCATTCCTATCTTCCGACAGGATAGAGAAAATTGAAAGTGAAAAGTCCCTGCCACATCCGGATGAAATCCTTGCCATGGCAAATTGTTATAAAAATCCGTCCTTGTGTAATTACTACTGCTCGCATGAGTGCCCGATTGGGCAGGAATATGTACCCGAAGTAAAAATCAAGGAACTTTCGCAAATCACTCTGGAAATGTTAGCATCTTTAAATTCCCTGGAAAAGGAAAAGAACCGTCTTGTAGAAATTACGGTTGACGGAGTCATCTCCGAAGATGAAATGAAAGATTTTAAGCATATCCAGGAACAGCTCTCCCAGATATCCATGGCGATAGATTCTCTCCAGTTATGGGTGCAAAAAGCACTTGCAGATGGAAGAATTGTGCAGTAGGTTTTTATTTGCATATAAAATTGCACCGGGCGTATATAAACCCGGTGCAACTTCTCATTGTTGCTTCTCTTATTCGGACTTCCACAATCCATGCAGATTGCAGTATGCATACGCTGCTATCAGTTCGTCTTCATTTGTCAGCAGGAATGTTGCCTTCGGTGCATCTTGTGGACTTAATTTTACTTTCTGACTTCCCTTCTTGGTCTCAATCACAATCCACTCAATATAATGTGCCTCTACCATGGGGTGTTCTACAGCGCCGACCGTCACGACTACCTCATTGCCGTTTACCGAAACTACCGGAACGTGTTTTTCCAATGCTCCGTCAGATGTTCCCGGTACAAGTTCTGTCATTTTCTGTCCGCAGCACATCACCGGTACGCCGGCATCCTTTGCATATTCAATGATATTACCACAATGTTCGCAGATAAAATATTTCATGTTATGTCCTCCTTTGTGTGAGTTACTCTTTAATATGATTATATCTTCTTACATGCGAATTTTCTACCCATTAATAATATTTATTTTAATTGTAAACCTTTTCTTGCAAATGGTTGACATTAAGTTTTTTTTATGCTAACATCGTACCTGCTTATAAATTCTATAAAGAAGGTATCGCTATGATTTCTAAACTTCAAACAAATGAGGACCCTGTAATTTCCCGAGAAGAGGCAATTGCGATTCTCAATACGCCGGACGAACAATTGGATGAGTTAATCGCGCATGCCGAGAAACTCCGCAGAAAGTATAAGGGCAATCATGTCAGTATTCATATATTAACAAATGCCCGCAGCGGTAATTGTTCTCAGGATTGTGCTTATTGTGCCCAGTCGTGCCGTTCCATCGGATTTTTAACGGAAAAGCAGGCACTCATGCTGAAGGACGCCGGGCTTGACCGGATTAACCATAATCTTAACAGCAGTCGTTCCTATAACAAAAACATTTCCACTACACATACATTTGAACACCGGGTTGAAAATATCCGTATGCTGCAACGACTCGGATTCGAAATCTGCAGCGGTGGCATTATCGGTATGGGAGAAAGCAAAGAAGATGTTGTAGACATGCTTTTAGAACTGCGTGAAATTCAGCCGGAGGCTCTTCCAATCAACTTTCTGCTTCCGATTCCGGGTACTCCGCTTGAAAATGCAGATTTATCAACCCTCACACCTTCTTACTGCATGAAAGTTTTATGCCTTGCAAGACTTTTGCTTCCGGATATCTTACTGCAGGCGGCCAGGGAATCGAAGATACGATTAAAGTAATCACCGATGCAGGTTTTACTTACGAAATTGAATCAGCATAAATTAAACGAAAGGAATCATAAAATTATGAATCAACAAAATGCTCCAACCGTACAACACACAAAAACTTATGCAATGGCAACAATCGCGCTGATGACAGCTGTCACC
>JAQXIR010000116.1 GCA_029007885.1 Lachnospiraceae bacterium
AATGACAGTTGTGTGTTTTCTTCACAGATATTCCGGAATGTGTACTGATATTTTCCTTCTCCGAATGGGTCAAACGTACAGAGGAAAATCACATAACTTTCATTCAAATCCCGGTACAGTGTCCCTCTCTCCATAAGTTGCGAATCAATCAGGGACTGGTAAAACCGGCTCCTCTTTGACAGATACAGTTTCTCAACAGGTTTGCCGTTTTGATTCTGCATCTCCGCATCATAGATAATGTCATGTTCATCTTTGGTAAAAATATCAAGCCGTACCGACTTTCCTTTTCCGGTAACCCGGATTTCTTTTTCCCTGTCAGGATATTCCAGGGTCTCAATTTTTGTCTGCAGCAGAATTTCAAGAACGTGTCTGCAGAGTTCGTTGTTTTCCATGACTTTACCAAACATAAAGTCATCGGTCATCACCAGTTCTTCAAACTTTTTCGCCATTTAGACTCCTTTCCTTACGCAGGAGTCCCCGTCTGTTATACTCGCTTTCTTTATCTTGGGAATCCTGCCTATTCTTTTGTCGTAAGCATGGATTTCCTAAGATTACGGATTCGTAACAGACGGCATCTGATGATGCCATAGATTTGAAGTTAGAAAATATGCTTATTTGCATTTGTATTGTATCATATATGCACATGTTTTGCAAATATGTTTCTTTCTATTCAAAAGGACACGTTGTTCGTTTCGAACAACGTGTCCTTTGTTTCAATTTCCTTATTCAGTTTCCTTTTCCGCTTCCGATTCCCACTCACGCTTTCCCTACTCAATCTTCTCTTTCAAAAACTCCACCGCTGCATCCAGCTGGTTATCAATGCCCTTATCGTAATACGCCTCAGCGTCAAATTCCACGACTTCGTCAGGCTCTATGCCGACACCATGGATGTTTTTGCCGTTCGGCGTGTAGTATTTGCTGACTGTTAATTTCAAGGCAGAACCGTCGGAGAGCGGAATGATTCGCTGTACGATTCCCTTGCCGAAGGTTTTTGTGCCCATCAATGTTCCGATTCCGTAATCTTTGATTGCCCCCGATAAAATCTCGGATGCGCTCGCACTGTAGCCGTTTACCAAGACCACCATCGGAACCGTAATCTGATTTGTTCCGTCGCAGGTATATTCTTCCCGCTGACCGTATTTGTCCTCGGTATAAACAATCATTCCTTTCGGAAGAAGCTTTCTTGCAATTTCACAGACAACGTTTAAGTTGCCTCCGGGATTGCTTCTTAAGTCAAGAATCAGTCCCTTCATATCCGAGCCTTTGCAGACTGCAAGTGCTTCGGTAAACTGGTCTGTTGTGACTTCATCAAACTCTGTAATCTGGATATAGGCAATTCCGTTTTCTTTCATTTCATAATTAACAGTCGGATTTTCAATCTTTCTTCTGACAACATCCAGTTCCAGAAAATCATTCTCATTTTCGCGGGCAATGGTAAGATGTACGGTTGTGTTTTCTTCACCTTTGATTAAGGCTACCACATCCGTGGTCTCCATCCCCTGAGTAGAAACACCGTCTACTTTATAGATAACATCTCCGGTACGAAGTCCTGCTTCCTGCGCCGGAGTTTCTTCAATCACGCCGCTGATGGTACACAGCCCGGTATCCTTATCCATTCCGACATATGCGCCGATTCCGTAATAAATTCCCTGGGTTTCCTGTTGCATTTTCACAAGGTCTTCCGCGGAATAGTAAGTGGAATACGGATCGTCTAATGCTTCAACCATGCCGTAGTAGATTCCGTCCTGCAGTTTTTCCGGTTCTACCTCATCCAGATAATACTGATCAATCGTATTTTCAATAATCTGCATTTTCCGGTTTGTATCGATTCCGGTTACAGCCTCCTGTTTGGATTCTGTAGAAACCGATGCCTGTTTATACAAGTAAAGTACATAAATCTGCTTTCCGATATAAATGGCACCAAACAACAGTGCCATCAATAAAATACCGCTTATAAATCCCGATAGGAATTTTTTCTTTTGTTCTTCTGCCAAATGTTCGTTCATGACTGTGCCTCCGGTTGTACGGCTCTCTTAGAAGACGTTCTCTTTTTCAGTATATGTTTTTCCCCTCATCAAAATACGCTATTTACTCAGATAGTTCCATGGGCTGACATAACTTCCGTTTAGGCGGACACTAAAATGCAGATGATTTCCGGTCGACCTTCCGGTTGAGCCGACTGCCGCAATCTTATCCCCGCGTGCTACCGTCGCCCCCTGTGAAACATACAATGCCGAGGCATGCATATAGATGGTATATAAGCCATCGCCGTGGTTAATCATAATATAATTGCCCATTGAACTGTTATAGGATGCCGCCACGACCTCGCCGTCATAGGCAGCCAAAATCGGCGAGCCTCCCGGTGCTGCCATATCAATTCCGTTATGGAACTGTTCCACATTTAAAATGGGGTGTATACGGGTTCCGTAATCATCGGATATCCGCGTATAAGAAGGTGCCGGCCATTTGAACATTCCGCCGTCATACGTAATGGAAGTGGTTCCGTTTTCTTCTGCCAGTTTCTTCTTTTCTTCTGCAACTGCTTTTTCCAATGCCTGAATCGTTGCATTCTGCACTGCGATATCATTTTCATATTCTTTAATTGCTTTTTCTCTTTCGCTGATATCGCCCGCGTATTTATAAATTTCCTGTTCTTTGCTGGAAATCAGTGTTTCCAGATTTTTCTGTTCTTCGTCTACCTTAGCCTTCGCCTCGTTTAAGACTTCCTGTTCCGCTTCCAGTTCTTCCTTGCATGCTGCAATAAATTCCTTGTTTTTGGTATATTCTTCCAAAAGATTATTGTCATAGGAAGAAAGCTTTTCGATATAGTCTGCCTTGTTAATAAATTCTCCAAAGGACTGTGCTTTAAAAAGCAGTTCCAGATAAAACGCATCGCCCTTTTCGTAAAGGAACTTAATCCGCTTTTTCATGGATTCGTATTGCTCTTTTTCCTGTTCTTCCGCTTCCTGCAGTTCCTCAGAAGTTGTTGCAATCTCCTCTTCCTTCTCAGAGATTAATTTCTTGAGTTCTGCAATCTTTTCTTCCACGTCGGTCAGGTTCTGATCCAGCTTTGTTACATATGCTTCCAGATTTGATTTTTCGTTTTCCAGATTTTTAACAATATTTTTGACATCTGTCAGATTGCTTTGCAACTTTTTCTTATCTGCTTCTGCCTGTGCAATTGCTTCCTGTTTCTGCTTAATACTCTCTTCAATTTCCGTCGTATCGGCATAGGAAGTAGTCGGCAGAGCAACGGATAAGACAAGTGCCATTAAGATGCCGCAAATCATTTTACTGCTTTTTCTCATTTTTTCTTCCATTACACTCTCAAATGTTTTCTGACTGTTGTAAAACTACCCACAAGCCCGATTCCCGCTCCGATGGCGAGTGATACGGGTGCTAAAGTTGTAAAAATTGTCTGAACCGGTAAAAAGTTCAAAAGTTCATTTAAGATGTGGAATCTGTCTGTGATAAACTCAATTACATAGTTATAAATTGCATAGACAAATACTAACGGAATTGCCGAACCGATAAGTCCGATTACAAGTCCTTCCACAACGAACGGTGCCCGGACGAAAAAGTCGGTTGCACCGATATATTTCATAATATTAATCTCTTCTTTTCTGATAGAAATACCGATTGTAACGGTATTGCTGATTAAGAATACGGAAACTGCAAGAAGAATTGCAATAATACCGACAGAAATATATCCAATCAGTTTATTAACTCCGGTCAGTACGTTTGCCGTAATCTCCGAACGGTTTACATCCCGCACACCATCAACCGTTTCCAGATAAGAAACAAGGCTTTGCTGCATGGAAACATCATTCAAATATACCTCATAGTTGGCACAACTTGCCAAAGGATTCTCCGTAAATCCTTCGCCGTATTCACCTAAATCCTGTTTAAAAGTCTCCCATGCTTCATCTGCGGAAACATAATTGATTTTTGCAACTTCGGCACGTTTTGTAATCAAATCACCGATTTCCGCAATCCGCTCATCGCTGATGCCTTCATCAAAAAATACGGTGATCGAAACGCCTTCTTCTGCCGTCTTTACAACGTGTTGGAAGTTTGCGACAATCGCATAAAAAATACCAAACAACAGAAGACATGCACTGATTGTTGCAATAGAAGCAAGGGAATACCATGCATTCCGGAAAATATTGCGGATTCCCTGATGCAATGTATAAAAAAATGTACTAATCCTCATCGATATAACCACCTTTTTCTTCGTCGCTTACGATCACACCTTTTTTCATGGTAACAACACGTTTCTGCATCTCATTTACGATTTCTTTGTTATGTGTTACCACTAAAACCGTTGTGCCTCTCTTGTTAATCTGTTCTAACAATTTCATGATTTCCCATGAATTTTTCGGGTCGAGGTTACCGGTCGGCTCATCGCACAGCAGAATCGGAGGTTTATTGATCAGTGCTCTTGCCATTGCAACTCTCTGCTGTTCTCCTCCCGACAACTGTTTCGGTTTTGCCTTATATTTTCCGGCAAGTCCTACAATGGACAAAATCGCCGGTACATTTTTCTTAATTTCTCTTGTCGGAGTCAGTACAATTCGCTGCGCAAATGCAACATTTTCATATACATTTCTGTCTTTTAACAGACGGAAATCCTGAAATACGACTCCCAATTTTCTTCTGTATTTCGGAACCTGACGCCTTTTCAATTTTGCAAGATTCAAGCCGTTTACATAGATTTCTCCGGAAGTCGGCAAGAGTTC
>JAQXIR010000117.1 GCA_029007885.1 Lachnospiraceae bacterium
CATTTTTGCCAATTTCATCTCCTGCAGATACATTAATCGAAGGTAATTTAATCCGTGGTACATTTGCAGTATCATAAGTGTATGTATACTTCAACGTCTTTGCATCATAATCCGATGTAGAAAGCGCTTTTCCGTTTATATCGGTTATGGTAATCTTGGACTTCCATGTGTTGGCTTTATCTGATACTACTTTGTCTGCAACCTGCATTGTCGCTTTTGAAATATCCTGTTGCTCAATTGCAAAATGCCGTACCAGTTTTCCCTTGAAGTCACCTTTAAGTGTAATTTCAACCCGAGGTGAAATATCCCTTCCGCGTGCATCTACTTCATCACTCTTGGCTAATTTCTTATTATTTTTATAGCTAAGCGAATAATCCGTACCAAGTATTAAAATCCTTGTTTGGTCATTTCCGTCTTCGTCTGTATAGGAATATTTCAGTACCGGTAATGGTTGTACGCCACCTTTTACATATGAATAAGCACTTTCCATTTCTTCTACCAATATATCTGTCGGATTCGTAGCTTCGTCTATCTCTCTTGGTAAGATTTTGAAACTGATTTTCTTTGTTCCTGTGCACCTTCCGATTCCTGTCACAATAACATAAGCCGTACCTGCTTTAACATTCTTTTCATAGGACAATGTATAATCAGTTCCTTTAGTCAAGTGTATTACACCGATTTTGTCTTTTAACTCTGCAGTCTGCATAACCGGCTCGTTTTTCTTGCCGGAGTAATCAAAAGTTGTTTTTTCTAATACAAACTTTGCCTTTGAAATAGCAAGTCCGCTAATATTAAACGTAATTTCTTTCGTTCCTACATAATTCGAGCCATCTGCTGCTCCTATTACAACGGTTGCCTTGCCGGGTAGTTTTGCGTTTAACACCTCGTTAATCTGATAATCTTCTCCAAGCGTAAGAACATTGTTCTTGCCATCCTTAACGACAATTTTATTATCCGGATTTGCAAAGATTTCCTCTAAATCTTCTGTGCTATAGCCATCTTCCCTATACGGCTGATCAGGAATTTTTGATACCTTTGCCTTACTGATAAAGTTTCTCGAATCATCCTCCGGATTAATCATTACAATTGTTTTCTCCAGAACACCCGAGTAATTACCTTTTCCAATCACTCGCATTGTATGATTCTCATCTGTCTCAATCGCAGTTACCACTTCATCACTTGCATTTCGGTATTCATAAATATAATCCGTATTCTTTTTAAGGACTGTTGCTCCATATTTTACAACCGGCACAGGTTTCTGTGCTTTTTTTGCATTATAGGTTAAAAATATGTCTGATACATATCCCTGCTTGTCATTACTTTCAACCGTTAAATCAATCGGAGTAATCGTAAAATATTCCGTTACTTTCGCAGTATATGCACCTTTTCCCGTAATGGTAAGAGAAGGAGCATTTTTCGCAGAAAATCCTTCTTCATCCGGACATAATGTATAGGCATTTTTATTATTCTTATATGTAACAGAGTAATCCTTGCCCTCAACAAGTAATGTCTTATAATCAAATATACGCAAATCAGAAAACACTTTGGCAGAACCTGTATACATCAGTTCTTCATCTATTCCCGAAGCCCAGATTCCATGCGGAATTCTGTCTGTATCTCCGTCAAATGCACTTTCAACATCTTCTTCCGTTACATCTCCCATGTATCCTTCCGGTTCTGACATTGTAAAATTCCATTCTGCAACCTCACTGTCTCTATATCCTTGCGCAGTAACGATTGCTTTTAATGTTACATCATCCGAAATGGTAATGGGCGCATGATATAAAACTGCTGTAGAAGAAGGCTGTGTTCCATCAAGTGTATAGTAAATCTGAGCATTTTCGGTAGTTGTTGACAATGTCACAACTACATCACGTTTAACACTTATATTTGTTTCCGAATCAGGAATAACCGCTCCGCTCTCTTTCTCGGTTATCGAAACAATGGCCTTATCTGCTTTTGGAATTTCTTCCCATTTTGCATATATAACAATATCTCCGAAGGTTCCCGTTTCGATACAGGTTAATTCTATATCATTACTGTCAAACCAGCCCACAAACCGGTATCCTTCTCTCGATGGTTTTGAAAGCACAAGATTAGGACTTTCGATTGTATACTCCTGCGGATTGTCAGCAGCATTTTGAGCCGGTTCACTTTCCGTATCATTCATCACATATGTGATGTTAAAAATTGTTGGTGTCCATTTCGCATACAACACAAGATTACCGGTAACCTTTGTTCCGTTCATCCATTCTTTGGTCCATTTTGCATCCCGGAACCAGCCTGCAAACGCATATGCATTCTTTGTCGGATTTTCAAGATTCAGTTCCGTATCTGCTATCACTGTATCAGGATTACTTGCATCATTTGTACCGCCATTCAGATGATAGGTAATGTTGTACCTTGTAACATGAGGTTCTATGCTTGTAACAGCAAATCCCCAGGCATTCAAACTCTCATCTGCTTTCAGTCGAATCTTAACCGTATCACCCGGTACTTCTATCGTCTTACCCTGAAGTACATCACCGGTGTATTGCCCAATCTGTTTATCGGATGCGTCCAGTATATACAAAAAGTCTGTTTTATGAATCGTTGTCTGTGAATCAAATGTTACATCAAGGCCTTTTGCTCCTGTAACCGTATAGACCCATGTTTCGTCCGTATTATTTTGATACTTATGCTCACTTTGCAGTTCTTCTATCGTATTTACGACATTGACTGTACTTGTTACGTTGACTGTAGCCTCCGCATACTTTTCAGTATTATCGCACGAAGTTGCTCTAACCTTTGTCGTTCCCTTTTTCTTTCCAAGAACGGTTCCGTCTTCTGATACACTTGCTATGCTTTCATCTGCAACGGACCATACTACTGTTTTGTTTCCTGCATTTGCAGGCTTGACAGTCGCAGCCAGTTTTATCGTTTTACCGCCTTCAACATTAGCAGTCGTAGGGGATATGCTTACACTTGTTACCGGTTGAACGACCTTGACAGTCAGATGCTCAACGACTCCGCTGTCTGACTCAATTGTTATTGTTTCCGTGCCAACAGCCAGCGCCTTTATCGTTCCGTTAAGTTTATTCGTTATTTGTAAAATACTGCTGGTGCCATTTTCAAAGTAAAAGGTAATGGCATCTGTGAAGTCTTCCGGTTCCACTACAATTTCCACCGTCCGACTTTCCCCGACCTTCATTGTAATTTCCGGCTTAGGCAGGGTAATCTTTGTAACCTCTTCTTCTATTGCTTCAAATGGATAGCCGTTTTCATTAGCAAAAGTTTCGGCATAGCTTCCCGAAGTGCCTCTGATTTTTGTAGTTTTATAACTAAAAGCACTGGTACTGATGCTTGTTGCACTTGCAGGAATCGTAATTGTCTGCAGTGATGAACAGTTCTGAAACGCATAGTTTCCTATCTTCGTTACCCTAAAAGGAACAACAATAGATGTCAGTGCCGAGCATCCGCTAAACATATAATTTGATATTGCACTCATTCCGGTACTTAATTTTACACTCTTTAACGCCGTACATCCGTTGAATACATAGGTTCCGACTGTTTCTACCGATGACGGAAGTTCCATGCTTTCAAGTTTTGAGCAACCATCAAATACATAATTGCCAAATGTTTTCAAACTTGTTGCAGTACTCATATCAACTTTCACAAGTTTTGTACAATTTTTAAAAGCATTTAAATCGATCGTGCTAACACTTTCTCCTATCGTCACATTTTCGACAGCAGAGCTGTTAAATGCACTTTCTGCAATTACTGTTACATTTTTCGGAATCCTTACACTCTTGATATTCTGTGTATTGGCAAATGCATATTTGGGTATTCCTTCTAATTTGGAATTTACAGATACCGGGAATTTATCCAGATACGTACAGCCATCAAAAATATTCGTTCCAAGGCTTGTAACGCTGTCAGGAATCTGTATATTCTTTAATGCAGCGCACTTGTAAAAAGCAAATTTATCTATGCTTTGCAAACCCTCCGAAAGCGTAATACCGGTCAGGCTATCACAATTACTAAAAGCATATTGTCCAATGGTTTTAACCGTATCCGGTATTACAATTTCCTTAATGTTGGATTTTTCAAACAAATACTCCGGTATTGCCTCTATTCCGTCTTCAAATTCAAAATCATTTCCGTCAAGTGGACAGTTTGAGAACAAACCACAGCCTCCTGCTCCCGCTCCTATCGTTGTTAACGATTTCGGGATAAAGACTCTTGACAAACTTGTACAACCATCAAACACACATCCGGTCGTGTTGGAACCAAGCGTTGTCAATCCTTTGGGAAGGATTACTTCTTCTATCGAGGTGCATCCTCCAAAAGTATGACTGCCTATCTCTGTTACCCCGGAAGGCAATTGCAATTCCTTCAAAGCTGTGCATCCGTAAAAAGCATATTTTCCTATTGTTCTGGTATTGTCTGAAAAATCAATGCTTTCCAGATTTTCGCAGTATTGGAATGCATAATTTCCAATTTCCGTAACGGTATCTGGAATCGCAATTTTCTTAATACTGCTTTTTGCAAACAAGTAATTTGGTATTTGGGTTATATTATCGCCAAATGTAACCCCGCTGCCATCAAGAGGACATCCCTCAAATTGTCCGAGGTGTACCTCCTCCAAAGAAGCCGGAATATAGACTTGTGATAAAGATGTACAATTTGCAAATGCCGAACCGGAGTTATTTACGCCGAGTGTCGTAAGTCCCTCAGGCAAATCTACACTTTTCAGTGAACTACATCCTTCAAAAGCATAGTTCTTTATCGTTTTCAAATTTTCGGAAAACTCTACTGAGACAATTGAAGTACATTTACTAAATGCTCTTCTTCCTATGGTTGTAACGGTATCCGGCATAAACACCGTTCTGACGGAGTTTCGCTTTCCTTCAGGAATAATACAATCACCGTTACCAATCTGTGAAACCGTTAATCCATCAATTGTTTCGGGTATATTAAGTGTTGATGAATTACCAAGGTACGAGGTTATAATAGCTGTTCCATCGTCAGCCTTCGTATACTCATACGATTGAACCGAAACACCACCGATAGAAGATGCTCCGTTCAAACCGAATTTGGACATTTTTCCTGTATAATACTTTATTTTACTTTTCTCTTTTTCCCAGTCTTCCGCTCTTGTACATGCTTCTACCAATTGTTCATCTTCATAGTGATAATTGATCCTCACCGGGCTATTAAATTCATTCACGTCTGTAAAGGTATCTTTCAGGTCAATCTTTCCTATTGAACATTTCACTCTCCATCCGGTTTGATAATATGCCCATAGTTTCAAGTTCTCACACATATGAGGTGCTTTTTCATCACTGTATGTACAGGTATCATATCTGCAGGCAATTCCCGCTCTTGCGTATATGTTTGCGCTCAAAACCTGATAATTGATCCCATAAGAAAGATTTAGTCCCGCTGACATCTTAACGTGCGTTTCAACTGTGGGTGCTGAATCCGGATATGCGTTAAAAATCAAACGTGCCCCGGATGCCTTGGAACATTCCGCACCAATGATAAAGTTCTCCACCTGGGTAACGGTAAGTTGTTCCTGAATCTCCATTTCGGCTTTAAGAGTTACCACACCGAATTCTCCCAAAAGGAGTTCTCCGAGTACAATTTCTTTTGGCCCACCCAGCTCGCCAATCACATCTATCGTAACGTTGTATTTGAGTGTCATTTTCCCGGAGAGAGCAACCCTTACAATCCTTCCCATTTTATACTCATAATCAACTTCCAAATCTGAAAGTTTTACATTAATACTTAAGTACTTTCCTTTATATGGATCAAATTTATGGTCTTTTATGGGCTTACTGCTATATATATCATAATCCTGATTGATCTCAATTGCAGAGACTTTCTTTCCCTGTAAATCCTCTGTACTGCTATAGCATTCCCCATCTTCCCACTGATTTTCTTCCGTTCCGCCAACGATATAGTTTAAATCCATGGAGTCATCGGCTGATGAAATCGTAGAAAGTGCAATGGAATTGATTCCGGCAACATCAAGCGTTTTAAAAGCTTCTTCATCAGGTGCATTTATCGTCTTAACTATATAGGATTCTTCAGATTTTGTTACCGATACGATTTTTTTAGCAAATGGTACTCCCGAGTCAATAAACCCGAACACATCTCCTTCGTGAAACTCTATTTCTGCCGGTACATTCGTCAGCTTATAGGTATTGTTGTACTCCTCATCAATTTCTATTATCTCACGGGAAATCTGTAAATCATCCAGATTAATGACCGAATCAAGGAATTCGTATCCTGTGTCCCCCTCATCTTCAAACTGGTGACAAACCTCATATGCATAATTAAGCAGTGCTTCCTTATCAGCCTCTGTTATAGCTGTTTCAGGATAGAAATATCCTTCAGAAAGCCCAAACCACTCCTTATCAATTGCCACCTGAATATCGTCTTTATAGGTTACCTGTTCCTTTTCCGCAAAGGTGTATTCCAATGATTCATTCTTAAATCCAAGTAACTTATTCAGCGTATAAACCGCGTATTCTCTCGTACAGTTCTGTGATGGTTCAAAACTGTCACCTGCTTCAACATCTACGAGTCCAAATACTACTGCAGTCATAACGGTATCATAGTAAGCACTGTCTGCATTGATATCCGGAAAATACTCGTCCCCATACATATTTTGATCAACTCTTAAATTAAATGACTCCAAAAGTGCTGCAAGCCATGCTCCTCTTGATACCGGAGTTGTATTATCACCTCTTTCAAGAGTATTATTGAGTTTCTCTATCTGAGACTGAATTTCTTGTATTTTTTCTCCATTTGTCGTTTCTTTTTCTATGTTAAGTTCTTTATCAGTCACCTCTTCAATAACTGTCTCATCCTCATTCTCACTATCTTCGGATGTCTCTTCTGTTATCTCCTCTGAGGTTTCCACTGATGTTTCTTCTATTGTTTCTTCTGTTGTAACCTCTGTAAATGGAGTTTCAAATTCTGCCACATACTCTACGTCACCTGTAGAATCGTTTATCTGTGCTGCATATGCCGAGGTACTTACCCCCGGAGTAACGATAGCAAGCGCCATTGTGACAGATAATAATCTCACCAAAAATTTTCTTATCTTTCTCATATATTCCCAGCCCTCTCATAAGTACATTAATTACTTATAACACAGAAATTATACTATAAAACAATATGTCTAACAAGGATGTTTCACATATAAAAAGGAGCACAAAAGGGCTTCAATTCTCACAGTTTTATTTTCCGAGAAGTTTCATCACTTCTGCCGTTTTCAATACCTTGCCCATCGAAACTACTTTTTCATTAACTACAATGGCCGGCATACTCATAACACCATAAGCCATAACCTTTTCCATGTCTGTAATATATTCCACTTCAATGCCAAGTCCGAGTTCTTCTGCCGCTTTCTTCACGTTTTCATACTGCTCGCGGCAACTCTTACATCCCGCACCCAAAACCTTAATACTGCACTCCTTTGTTTCCTCTTCTGTCTTTTTACCGGATTCAAATAATCCCATGTCTGTAATCTCCTTTCAAAACTATATTATTTTTTATACCAGCATATACTGTATCGCATTAAAGAAGTATCCCACAATCATGATTCCAATCGTACAGATTGCCACAAAAACGCCTAACAATTTTGGCTTAATGGCTTTTTTCAGCATAATCATGAATGGCAGGCTAAGTGTTGTAACACCCATCATGAAGGAAAGAACGACTCCAAGTCTTGCTCCCTTTGCCAAAAGTGCTTCTGCAATCGGAATACATCCAAAAATATCTGCATACATCGGTACACCCGCGATTGTTGCAATCACAACTCCGAACGGATTTCCATTACCGAGGAATTTTACAATCAAATCTTTTGGAATCCAATTATGAATAAATGCTCCAATGCCCACCCCAACAAGAATATATGGAAATACTTTCTTAAATGTTTCTGCCACCTTATCTGCCGAATATTTCAGCCGATCTTTGCCCGTGAGTTTCTCCTGTTGAATATCAATCTGTTTTGCATTTCTGATAAATTCCTCAACCTGGTTTTCAAGATGCAGTTTTTCAATTAATGTTCCACCTGCTACTGCTATTACAAGACCAAGCACAACATACACAATTGCCACTTTGGCACCAAAGATACTCATTAAAAGTACCAGCGAACCCAAATCCACCATAGGAGAAGAAATCAGAAATGAAAATGTCACCCCAAGCGGAAGTCCGGCACTTGTAAAGCCTATAAAGAGCGGAATTGATGAGCAGGAACAAAATGGTGTTACTGTTCCAAGCAATGCTGCTATGATATTTGCTCCGATTCCACGAAACCTTCCGACTATCTTTTTTGTTCTTTCCGGCGGAAAGTAACTTTGAATGTAACTTATCACAAAAATCAAGGTACAAAGCAAAACCACTATCTTTATCACATCATAGATAAAAAATTGAATGGTACCGCCCAATTTTCCTGCTGTATCTATGCCTAATGCACTTAATAAATCTCCAATTAAGACACTTAGCCATTTCATACCAAGTATCTGGTCTTGTATCACTGTCCACATACATCCTCCTCTATATAGACAACTATCTATGTATTATTCTTATTTTTTGCCGGTGCAAACTACACCGGCACTTCATATATCTGTAATAAACTAAACTTTGCATTGGCACGTGATTGCCGCAATATACTCCTTATACTCTTTGAACTTTTCGCAGTTGATAGAATAATGCTGCCACTTTCCGTCCTTATAAGAACTTACCAGTCCGCAATCTGAAAGAACCTTCATATGATGAGACAATGTGGGCTGGGTTACTTGTAACTCTTCCAAAAGATTACATCCGCATTTTTCTCCCTGTGTAAGCATTTCAATGATTCTAAGCCTGTTTGAATCTGACATTGCTTTACAGATATTAGTAACTTCTTCTCTTGTCACTTTTATCACCTCTTACATAGACCTTTGTCTATCTGTAGTATATGTCATGCATAGATTTCTGTCGATGTGTTTTTTGACTTGGATTATTCTATATCATTTATTCCACGCTACTTGCCATGCCTCAGCTCAAATTTATACCCCATGCCCCATATGGTTTTGATGAGGTCTCCTTTTTCGCCCATTTTGCTGCGAAGTTTTTTTACATGGGTATCGATGGTTCTGGCATCTCCGAAATAGTCATAATTCCATACATGATTTAAGATTTTTTCACGGGATAAGGCAATTCCGTTGTTTTCCAGGAAATAAGTCAAAAGTTCAAATTCTTTATAACTTAAATCAATTGGTGTTCCGTCGATTGTAACGGTATGAGCTGCTTTGTCAATCCGGATTCCGCCCGCCTCTAGGACTTCTTCTCCCGAAAGAGAATTGGTGCGGCGTAAGATTGCTTCCACCCTTGCCACAAGAATTTTAGGGCTGAAGGGCTTTGTGATATATTCATCCACACCCAGGTCAAATCCCTGTAGTTCATCCTGCTCTTCGCCTTTTGCCGTCAACATAATGATCGGAACCTGGGAATAGTTACGAATCTCCCTGCAGGTTGCATATCCGTCCATTTTAGGCATCATAACATCCAATATCACAAGTGCAACATCTTTGTTCTCAAAAAAGACATCCATTGCTTCGCACCCGTCTCCTGCTTCCAGAACAGTATAACCCTTTTTGACGAGAAAATCCCTGACAAGTTTTCTCATTCTTTCTTCATCATCTACTACCAGAATCTTCAGATTCTCCATTATATTCCCTTTCCTTTTCCCGTACCGCCTGTTCCCGCTCTTCCAGTTCTTCTTCCCATGAAGAATACTCATTTAAGATGGCAGTTCTATAATTTAAGATATTCGGATTATCCGCGGTGAGCGTAATTGCAAATAAGGCAATAATTAAAATGATTAACACAACATTCAGCAAAAGCGAATTACGCAGTTGCTGCTTGGTATTGTCCTTTCGCACTTTCCTCTTAATCATCCGTACCGGTTTTACCTCTTTTTTATAATCATTGTTATAAACCTGATAGAGGGGAATCGGTCGTATCTGCTCCTTTGGAACTCCCTGTTTTATCAGACGTTTCTGAAGTTCTCTCAGATACGTATATCCAATTGGCGTACGAAAGAGGCGTTTTTCCAGCGTCGCATGATAAACTGCCAAAACTGTTTCCGAATTTCTGTTTTCAATCTTTTTTTCAATATAATGGATTGCACTTAGTTCCTGTTGTGCAATTTCAACATCCTCAGACGCTCCGAACTGAAAACCGTTTACCGTCATTTTCTGTTCTGTTTCTTTTTCCATCACTAAACTTCTTTCTGCTGATTACGTTTTTCCAGCGGAACTGTTCCCATTCCGACTGTTCTTGTTGCTCTAAGTTTTTCCCGCTGCTTTTCATTTACATATTTCGAAATAGCACTGCTTTCCTGGTTTAGTCTACAGCCATACATTACTTTATGTCGGTCAACTTCTTCGCTTCGCACAATGATTGCACCAAGTCTGAAGGAACTTCTGGTCGCATCATCATAAAATACAAGGTGTACGATTGTACCCGGTTCTGCTACGACATCTTTCCCGCAGACAAAAGAAATTCCGTTCACACTGATGTCTTTAATGATAACATCATGCACTGCCTTGTTTGTTCCAATCTGCGCTGTCCCGTCAAGTCCGACCCAGACACGGCAGCCGTTTCTGCGGTTGACCTGTTTTCCCGGTTGTTTGCTGACAATCCGGTGATAAATATCACCTTCCGGCGTTTTTACATTAACAATGTCTACATTGATCCATTCGTATACTTTCTGATCCGCCAGATTTGCAATCTGTATTTTTACAACCAGCCCCTTTGAGCGAAATCCCAGGAGTTTTTTATCCTGATAAAGCGGTTCTGCATAAATTCCGTTTTCAATGACTTCGGCAACTTTTGTTTGAAACTCAAGAACCTGACTGCCAATCCCCACAATGACCTGAATGTTAGATTCTTTCTCCACCTCTTGTAAATACATATACGCACCCCAATTTTTGTCTTTTGTTTTATAATACCTAATTGTTTTTATTATATCATATCATTGTAACTTTACAAACCCTCCGATGAAATAGTTATATATCTTATAAAAAAAGATCCATATACGGATTTCCATCCGAAACAGATCTTTTAGAAAGTGGACCAGACGGGAGT
>JAQXIR010000118.1 GCA_029007885.1 Lachnospiraceae bacterium
GGCATGATTGCAGTCGTTTTATCTGTAATCAAACTCTCTATTTTGGCCGCATCTATCGTATAGTCATCCGTTCTGATATCACAAAATACCGGCGTCAGACCATTTCGTACAATCGCATGTGTCGTAGACGCAAATGTAAAAGGAGTCGTAATCACTTCCCCGGTAAGATGCATTGCCTGAAGCGTCAATTCCAGTGCCATATGGCCGTTTACCATTAATTCAACATAATCAACACCCATAAATTCCTTCAATTGTTTCTGAAGAGTTTTATGCTTTTCTCCCATATTGGTCAGCCAGTGCGTTTCCCAGATTGACTTGATTTCTTCCATATATTCTTCCATCGGCGGAAGGGATGCTTTTGTAACTAAGATCTTATCACTCATTTTATACCTCAATCATGTTTTCTCTCAAATTGTATTCTCTTAATCACAAATCCTCTATAAGAGTATTCCTCTTCTTTTTGTACAGTATAGTTTTCTTTTATTTCAGATACTCTGTCTGCACCAATGCTGTCCATATAAATATAACTGAACACATTTTCATCTGCAAGTATATCCGTCATCTTACTGACTGACATATCATCTGCCATCTCATAGAAAGAAGTCAAAGCACATTCTTCGTTTTCGTAGAAAACTCTTTTTTCTCTTTTTGTATCCCAGATTACCTGCGCTTTTCGGTAATCCTTAATTGTATGGAAATTATCCATTCCGTTCAAATATAAAGTATTATCTTCCATGGAAGGAAGCAAAATACACGAGTCTTCTTCCATGGAATCCTTAACCGCTTTGGAAAATGGTTTTTCCAAATACAACATCTGGCGATTGTAGATAGATTCGTCTCCTAATACTTGTCTCCCTCCTGTTGTAGCAATCTGTGCCTGTCCAACATCAATCATCGGAAAAATATTTCTTGTAACCGGATCAATTGTCCAAAAAGAAGAAAATAACATAAGTGCTGCCAGAACAGAAGATGTCACAACCTGTAGTTTAAATGAAAACGCAGATAGAACAAATAACGTTCCGATAATGCATAATGTAAAAAACGAACTGTCCGTATAACGTGCATGATTCGCAGTGCGAAACAAGCAACTAAATAGAGTAAACCCAATTTGTGCTGTCAATAGTGGAAAAATTGCTTCCAATAGATGATTCTTCTCTTTTTTACATAAAATCATAATGAATAAAGCAATTCCCAACAGAGTAAAAATCCAGTTAAAATTCATACAGTAAAGAACTTTTAACTTTTTTATGATATAGTCCATATTAATTCCTACACTACTATTGCCTGCACTCCACGGTCCTATTATCCGGTATGTTATCAACCATAGTCCTCCACATAATACCATCAGATAGTATTTCTTTTCCAAAAACAGTTTTTTAATACTTCTGTTCTTATAAAAATCATAGAGCACCATTCCCATGCAAAGAAATGCATATATCGCAACTGCCGGCTCTTTAGTAAAACAGAAAAGCAGCGCTGCCACAAAATGCAGAATCCATTCTTTCTTCACCATAAAGTACACTACGACAGCAAACAGGCTCTGTGTAAAAAAATCAAGGCTGATATAATCCACCATTCCAAGCAGGAACGGGGAAAATGCATATACGGCTGTTGCAAGCGTATATGCAATCGGTCTCTTCCCGGGAACCAAAGATGCAAGAATGCCGTAGAAAGCAGCAACACCCGCCAAAAAAACAAATAGATTCGCAAAAAGTATCCCCATATCTACAGATCCCGTTACGCCAACTCCCAAAGAAGTAAACATGCCAAATGCCTGTGCAATATGTCCGTATGCTGCCAAACTTCCCACAGAAAACAGATTCATATCCGCTACTGTCGTATAATATAGTCCGGAGTCCCAGCGATAGCAGATACCGGATTCTTCAATCGAAAGGACTATGCAGGCAATAAGGAGCAGACCCGGAAAGATATGTTCTACTCCCCACTTTTTCATTCTTTCTTTCCGATTTCCGGTCATGAAATAACCCTTTTTTAACAAAACAAGGCAAATTCCTAATGAAACAACCACAAACAATAAAAACGAAAAAAGAAGAACCTTCTGATTTGTATAAAGATTCTTCCGAAATATCACAATCAAATAAAGAACGCACAAACAACCGATAAAACCGTTTAGTTTTATCAGTTGTTTCTGCAATATTTCATCCTTTTTTGAACAAAATACGTCATAAAAGCAGGTCAGGTATCCTCCTGCCACCGCGACTGCCAGTATTGCGCTCAAAATATTTCCGACGGGCGTAGAATGATACGATGATATAACCCCGTAAAAAAGGTAAAACATCAGTACCGTTATGATGCCCGCTAAGAAACCTCTATTTTTTATCCATAATTCTTTTCCTATTCTCATGTCAGTCCCTACTGTTTATTTCTATAGTACTCAATTGTCCTTTTAATTCCTTCTTCAAAACCAATCTGCGGCACAAATCCGGTGTCTTTTGTCAAATCATAAATACTGACACAGGAACTGAATGCCTTATCCGATAAAGCCGGAATTTCCCCGATTCCCAGTTCTAATGACGGATTGATAATATCCCGAATGGCAACAATATAGTCACGAAGCGGTTTAAACACGCCGCTTCCGATACCGTAACTGGTACCTTCAACTCCCTTTTCTCCAATTAGAACAAGTGCTCTTGCTACTTCTTTTACATAAAGGAAATCCCACATTTGCTGTAAATACCCGTAACGCGGCTTTTCTCCCTGAAGAAGAGTCTTAATGGTATAAGTGATAATATTATTATCCCTTCTTCCTTCTCCAAAAGTACTCGGTACCACTGTCCAAATAAAAGGAATTTTTAAGATTCTTGCTCTTGTTTCCAAAAGATAATGGGTAGCCGTCTTGGCAGCACCGTACATATCATTTGGCGTCTGCTTCGCATTCAGGTCCATGATGTTTTCACAAAATGCATATTCTGCAACGGTTCCTGTTGCAATGAACCGTTTCGCACCGATTTTAACAGCATAATCCACCATATCCAATGCCAGTTTGATGTTATTTAACTGCAAATCACAGTCATTTTTCAATTCCGGTGCAACTCCGCCCCATGCCAGGTGATAAAATGCATCAATCTCAACTTGGTTCTTTGTAAGATCATGATACGCAGGTGATTCATATTCTATCAAAGTCACCTTTTCGCTCTCCGTAAACGGACATTTTTCCTTATCCCGTATAAGAAGAATCACCTCTATATTCTGTTCCATCATTTCTTGGGCAAGCCAGGAACCGATAAATCCTGTACTTCCCGTTATGACAACTTTTTTCAATCGTTTTTCTCCCTGCCTGTCTCCGATACTTTTGTCCGCTTCATGTTAATCCGTTCGTCTTCTACGACAATCGGATGATTCATCGTCCGTATATTGATATTAACGATATATTCTCCCAAAAACCCCAGAAAGAAAATCTGAATACCGCCCACCATAAAAATTCCGATAATAATTGCTGCGGTGCCGACATCAAAGTAGTTCCAGTTAATTAGTTTCAATATCTAAGTAACAAGAGCAATAATTACGCATAAAATACAAAGTCCTGCTCCCAAAAAAGTTGACAATCGCAAGACTGCTTTCGTTTAAGAAGGAAATCCAAGCAGTGCCACATCCTAATAACGCAT
>JAQXIR010000119.1 GCA_029007885.1 Lachnospiraceae bacterium
TGATGATATGATTCAAAAGCTTGCCGACGCATTGCACTGTAATTACAAAGCAATCTCTGACTACAGTTTAGGTGCTGCGGAAGATATTATCGAAACACTCTTCTGGCTCGAGGAAAGCGCCTCTTCTCTTCCTGCACGAGGGAAAGGGACAAGATTTCCTGAGTACACTGCACCAGGTAATCTGATTCACTTAACTGCAATGACACCATCAAAGCCTTCTGAAACAGCAAAACCAACCTATAACGAAGATGATTATGACTGCGCAGGTGCACCCGTTGCATTAACTTTTGAATATGGATTGGTAAATGATTTCCTTTCGGAATGGTGTGAAATAAAAACGAAATTAAATAACGGAGAGATTTCTCCAAATAAATATTTTGAGTGGAAAATTACATGGCCGCATGTGTAAAGCATATTGCTTATCATCCGCTGTGCACCATCTCGATTCCGCTTCGCTTCATCTCGATGGAGGGCGTTCGCCCTATATGAATAGAAAATTGCTGTCTATGGAATGCAAGCATTCCAAGCCATCAATTTTCTATTCATGCACAGCTCACTTTAGTACCATTTTAGTACCACAAGGCAAAAAACAAGCTCGCAAATGCCCATTTTACTAGGCTTTGCGAGCTTTTGATGTCTCAGGGCAAATCCCTTTATCCTGTTTGGGGCAATCTTGTTTATTCTGACTATCGTGATAAAGGTCTTTACCCTGAGACAACAATAGCCATGAATAATGATTTCTCTTTAAAGATAAAGCTTATACCCATATCTCTCTAAACTATGGTATTTACAAGGTTTTCGGCTACTACGGGATAAAATAAAAAGAGACCGTAAGATGAGGAATACTTGGACTCATCTTATGGTCTCTGATTAGCTTTATTTAGTTGTAGGCGATACGTTCATTTGCCCTTTGGACGATAAACCATATTGCCCTTTAACATAGTATTTATTCCAATTCAATCGTCGCAGGGGGTTTGCCGGTGCAGTCGTACAGCACGCGGTTGACGCCTTTGACTTCGTTGACGATGCGGCTTGTGACTTTGCCGAGGATGTCCCAGGGCATTTCGGCTGATTCAGCGGTCATGAAGTCGCTCGTGGTGACTGCGCGAAGTGCTATCGCGTAGTCGTAGGTACGTTCGTCACCCATGACACCGACGGAACGCATGTTGGTGAGGGCTGCGAAGTACTGGTTGATATTCTTATCATAGCCTGCTTTGGCAATCTCTTCGCGGTAGATGTAGTCGGCATCCTGAACGATGCGGACTTTTTCAGCGGTCACTTCGCCGATGATGCGGATACCGAGTCCCGGGCCCGGGAACGGCTGGCGGAATACAAGGTACTCCGGAATGCCCAGTTCCAGTCCGGCTTTGCGGACTTCATCCTTAAAGAGCATACGCAGCGGCTCTACAATTTCTTTGAAATCAACGTAATCCGGGAGTCCGCCGACATTGTGATGGGACTTGATGGTGGCGGATTTGCCCAGACCGCTTTCTATTACATCCGGATAGATGGTTCCCTGTACGAGAAAATCAACTGCTCCGATTTTCTTTGCCTCTTCTTCAAATACACGGATAAATTCTTCTCCGATAATCTTCCGTTTCTGTTCCGGTTCTGTTACACCGGCAAGTTTCCTGTAAAAACGTTCCTGTGCATTGACGCGGATAAAATTAAGGTCGTAAGGACCGTTCGGGCCGAATACTGCCTCGACTTCATCGCCTTCATTTTTACGCAAAAGACCGTGGTCTACAAATACGCATGTCAGTTGTTTGCCGACTGCCTTTGATAAAAGGACTGCTGCCACGGAAGAATCCACACCGCCCGAAAGTGCACAGAGCACTTTTCCGCTGCCGATTTTTTCCCGAAGCGCCGCAATGGTTGTCTCCACGAAGGAATCCATCTTCCAGTCGCAGGAACAGCCGCAGATTTTTACAACAAAGTTGTGCAGCATTTTTGTTCCTTCTTGCGTATGCACAACTTCCGGATGGAACTGTACTGCGTAAAGGTTTCTTTCTTTATTTTCCATGCCGGCCACCGGGCAGACAGGTGTATGCGCCGTAACACTAAATCCTTCCGGTGCTTTTTCGATATAGTCCGTATGGCTCATCCAGCAGATTGTCTTTTCGGACACATCGCTGAAAATATCATGGGATGTATCAACCGTAACTTCCGTCTTGCCATATTCACTAACAGGTGCCGTCGCAACCTTGCCTCCCAGAATATGCGCCATCAGCTGGGAGCCGTAGCAGATACCCAGCACCGGAATTCCCATTTCAAACAACTCTTTATCACAAAGCGGTGAATCTTCTGCATATACGCTGTTCGGACCACCGGTTAAAATAATTCCTTTCGGATTCATTGCCTTGATTTCCTGAAGGCTCATCGTATACGGATGTACCTCACAGTATACGTTGCACTCTCTGACTCTTCGTGCAATCAACTGATTATACTGTCCACCGAAATCAAGTACGATAATCATTTCTTTTTCCATGTTTTACCTCGCTTTTTTGCAATATGGCTATCGTCTTATTTACCGTATGCCGTGTCACGGCACACTCTGTAACTGATTATATCGGAAGCCCTCTAAATATACAAGATGTTTCCGTCAAAAGCGAGGCAGTATTTCTGATAACCGTAAAATGTAGAGTAATTATATTTTTACAGATACTTTAAGCATGATGAAGATATTTTTCTCTCGTAGCAAGGCCGCCGCGGATATGGCGTTCCGATTTATTGATATCCAGCACTTTTCGTGCTTCTTTGGCAAGCACCGGATTGATTTGGGAAAGGCGTTCGGTCACGTCTTTATGTACAGTGCTCTTACTGACTCCGAACTCTTTTGCTGTCTGGCGTACGGTTGCATTGTTTTCCACAATATAATTAGCGATGCCGATGGCGCGCTCTTCAATATAATCTTTCAAAAGGAAACCCCTCAGAATACTTTTTTACATTGTATGAGGCATTTTAAACGGGTATTCCTTTAATATGAATTATCTTATTTTTCGGTATTCAGAGTGATTTTTTTATCATAAAGTGCTATAGTAATTCTATATTGTATATTTGCTTTGGAGTGGAAGAAAAAATGGTAAAAAATTTGAATCCCGGTAAGCAGGGGTTATCCATCATTATTGTAGGCTGCGGTAAAGTCGGAGTGACTCTGATTGAGCAGCTTAGCAACGAAGGACACGACATTACCATCATTGATAAGGATGCCGCTAAGATTCAGTCTTTGACAAATCTGTACGATATTATGGGAATCGTCGGCAACGGTGCAAGTTACAGTGTCCAGATGGAGGCAGGGATTGAAAATACGGACTTAATTATTGCCGTAACAGACTCCGACGAACTCAATCTGCTTTGCTGTACGGTTGCCAAACGGGTCGGCAACTGCGCTGCCATTGCAAGAGTCCGGACACCGGACTACAGTAAAGAAGTCGGTTATCTTCAGGAAAAACTGGGGCTTTCACTGATAATTAATCCGGAATTGGAGGCAGCCAAAGAGGCAGCTCGCATTCTGTATCTTCCGACTGCATTGGAAGTCAATTCCTTTGCACACGGGCAGGCAGAACTGATTAAATTTAAAATTCCGGAAGGAAATCTTTTGGACGGCATTACACTTGCCAACCTCGGACAGATTATTACAACGGAAGTTGTTGTATGTGCGATTGAACGCGACGGAGAGGTATACATTCCCTCCGGCGATTTTAAAATGGCAAAGGGCGATATCATTTCCTTTGTTGCATCCCGGAAAGTCGTGAAATCCTTTTTGGAAACTTTGAAATTTAAAACAAAGCGCGTTCGTAATACCATGATTATCGGCGGTGGAAAAGTTGCTTATTATCTTGCCCATCAGCTGTTGAATATGGGGATTGCCGTTAAAATTATCGAAATCGATCGCGCCCGCTGCGAAGAGCTGAGTATTCTGCTTCCCAAAGCAGTCATTATAAACGGCGACGGTACAGATGAAGAACTGTTAAAAGAAGAAGGCATTGAAAATGCAGAATCCTTTGTTCCGCTAACCGGAATCGACGAAGAAAATATTCTTCTGACGCTGCATGCAAGACAGGTTTCCAGCGCAAAAGTCATTACCAAGATTAACCGGATTAATTTCAAAAACGTAATCAGCAAGCTTGATCTTGGCAGTGTCGTTTATCCTCGTTACATTACCTCAGAAGCGATTATTGCATATGTACGTGCAAAAAAGGATTCCATGAACAGCAATATTGAGACACTTTATCATATGTTTGACCACCGGGTAGAAGCCATTGAATTTCTGGTAGAAAAAGATTCTGCGGTAACGGGAATTCCGTTAAAAGACCTTGCATTAAAAAAGGATCTGATTATTTCTTTCATTAACCGTAACGGCAGAATTCTGATTCCCCGTGGACAGGACTGTATAAAAGCGGGAGATACGGTCATGATTGTCACCACACATACCGGATTTAACGATATTCAGGACATATTAAAGTAGCAGCGGGGGCATATCATGAACACTTCAATCATTCGTTACGTTTTAGGAAATGTATTAAAAGTGGAAGGAATCCTACTTCTGATTCCCGCTTTAATTGCGATTATTTATCAGGAAAATATCATTGTATTTTATCTGGCATCCGCGCTTTTATGTCTTTTATTCGGAATCCTTATGACTCTGCGCAAGCCCAAGACAACCATTTTTTATCTCAAAGAGGGCTGTATGACAACTGCTTTGAGTTGGATTCTGCTCAGTTTTTTTGGCTGTCTGCCGTTCTGGTGCAGTGGAGAGATTCCTGTTTTTACGGATGCATTGTTTGAAACAATTTCCGGTTTTACGACTACAGGAGCCAGTATCCTAAACGATGTGGAGGCACTCTCAAAAACTTCCTTATTCTGGCGCAGTTTCACACATTGGATTGGCGGCATGGGAGTTTTGGTATTCTTACTTGCGATTATTCCGTTAAGCGGCGGTTCGAATATCAATTTGATGCGCGCGGAAAGTCCGGGACCTTCTGTCGGAAAACTGGTCCCGAAGATGCGTTATACGGCGCGTATCCTTTATCTGATTTATTTTGGAATGACACTTTTGGAAAACATCCTGCTCATTATTGGAGGTATGCCTGTTTTTGAAGCGGTCTGTACTTCCTTTGGAACCGCGGGAACCGGTGGTTTTGGTGTGCTGAACAGTTCGATTGCCGGTTATGCTCCACACCTGCAATGGATTGTCACGATTTTCATGATTCTGTTCGGTGTCAACTTTAATGCCTACTATCTGATATTATTCCGTAAATTCAAAAAAGCATTTACCATGAGCGAAGTACGCGTTTATCTTTTGATTATGTTTACAGCAATCGCAATTGTCTTTTTTGATATTTTAGAAATGTCAACCGGTATCTTTGATGCTTTGACAAAATCTTCTTTTCAGGTTGCCTCCATTATGACTACGACAGGCTTTGCAACAACCGACTTCAGTCTCTGGCCACAAACCAGTAAAGTAGTGCTCGTTCTTCTAATGTTTATCGGAGGCTGTGCCGGAAGTACCAGCGGCGGCATCAAAGTTTCCCGTTTTGTGATTGTTTGTAAAACCATTGTAAAAGAGTTAAATTCCTATATCCATCCAAAAAGTATCAAGAAGATTCAGATGGATGGCAAGCCAATCGAACATGATGTGATTCGTTCGATTAATGTTTACTTTATAACTTTTGTGCTCCTGTTTTCTTTTTCCATTCTTCTGGTTTCCTTGGAGGGAAAAGATTTAGTCACAAGTTTTACGGCAGTTGCCGCTACCATCAACAATGTAGGACCCGGGCTTGAACTTGTCGGTCCGACACAGAATTTCAGTCCTCTTTCCCCATTTTCCAAATGGGTGTTGATGTTTGATATGTTAGCGGGAAGACTTGAATTATTTCCACTTTTGATTCTCTTTCATCCCGCTCTTTGGAAGGAGTTGTTTACCAAAAAACTGGGGTCTCGTAAAGTTGAAATCCATGACTGATTATTATCTGTACTTTTTTGTTCTTTAATTTTTATGTATTGCAAAAAAATGCTATTTTGTTTTGCCCGTTTTTTACTTGTTCACAAAAATTTACAGTTAGAATTTAGGTAATTGCTAGCCGATTAATCTTATAATAGATAATAAGTATATTATGTTGATTCGGTAATTTGATTTGAATTAGGGAGTGTTACAAATGAAAAAGAAACTAAACTTAAAAAAATTTCAATTTAAGGCAAAAACTAAGTCGATTGAAAAACCGCAAAAGAAAAAACGTGAAAAGAAAAACCATGCAAAGTTTGCTCCTTCTCTTTTCAAAGGGATGAGTATCAGTAAAAGAATCCTTCTGAGTTTCTCCGTTGTGATTCTGTCTCTTACGCTGGTTCTTGTTTTCCTGTTAACAAGGTCTATTTCTTTCAGTAACAGCTACAATCAATTACTTTCAAATGTATTTTACTTGAATTATATTAAATCGGAATCCAACCGGCAGTCCGCTCGTATCGTAAACTTATGTTATGCGGGTGCAAGCGATGACGGTACCGAACAGCCGTTAATCGATACCATGCTTGAAGATATTGCTCTTGTTTATGAAAATATCGGTGATGACTCTCTTTATGATTCCAGCCGTAAAGAAGCCGAAAGCATTCAGCGTTCTTTAACGGAATATCAAACAGCTTATAATAATGTTATGCAGGCGGGCGATGGCAGTTTTACTTCTGCCGGTGTCGAATTTGCCACGCAGATGACAAACATCTCCGCTTTGATGATTATCAACTGTAACACTCTTCTCGAATCGGAAATTCAGCGAAGCCAGGTTGTACAGGAACAGATTACAGAGGACTTTAACCAGATGATTGTCATTCTTGTTATTATCGTCTGTGTGGTTTTGGCATTATGTATTGTGTTACTCCTTTCCCTGCGTTCAAAGATTGTTACTCCGATTAACATCTTAAAAGCAAAGACTACAAAAGTTGCAGAGGGTGATTTGAGTGGTGAACTTGTTTCCCTAAAGAGCAAGGACGAATTTGCATCTCTTGCAAGACACTTTAACACCATGTTTGAAAATATCCGCGAGATTATTTCAAAGATTTCCGATGTTGGAACACAAATTCAGTCTTCTTCCGAACTGTTGACCAGCAGTATTGAAGAAAACACAGAGATGAGTTATCGGATTTCCGGTCAGATGGAAGATATGAAAAACCGCATCAATACTGCAGGTGCAGAGTCTCAGGAATCCTTGAACAAAGCAGAAGCAATCAGCAAGATTTCTTCCAATATCGTAAGCCGTGCAAATCATATCAATGAAAATGCAAAGAATGCTACCGAACTTGCTTCTTTCGGTGATGCTAATCTGCATTCCTATGTGGATCAGTTAAAAGAAGTAAATACGGTTATTTATGAAGTTGCCGATACTGCCTCTACATTATCGAATAAAGCGTCCTTAATGAACGATATTTTAAATTCGATTACCGAGATTTCTTCACAGACCAACCTCTTATCGTTAAACGCTTCCATAGAAGCTGCACGTGCCGGAGAATCCGGACGTGGATTTGCGGTTGTTGCAAGTGAAATTCGTAAACTGGCAGAAGATACGCAGTCAGCAGCTGCACAGATTGGTCAGATTGTCGGTGATGTACAGGAAAATTCTACGGAAATGAACATGAAGATGAAACAGGGCATTGAGAAATTGAATCAGGGTAATGCTCTTGCAGAAGAACTTCAGGTGAACTTCCACAATATTATGTCAGGTACGCTTACCGTAAGTGATGATATTCGTGATATTCATACGCAGTTAGAAGAACTTTCCTCCATGATTGAAAAGATCGTAGAAACCACACGTTCCATCGATAATACAATTCAGGAGAACTTAAATGCGGCAACGGATGTTACATCTTTCGTAAATGAAGAATCCAATAATATGACACATGTATCGGAGAGTACCGAGAAATTATCGAATCTTGCTTTGGAACTCGAAAATGTTGTTTCAAAATTTACTTTATAATCTCTTTTCTATATTTCTCTTTATTCCCAAACGGCAGTATGGTAAACTGCTGATAAAAAACAACACGGGCACATGTCCGTGTTGTTTGCGTTTACCATCTTATGTTATAATACTTACAATAAGTTTGTATCACAATTTACGATTAAAGAAATGAGGACTCTATGAAACGAAGAAAACAAAATGATCTCTTAACCTTTTTGGGCGGACTGGCAATGCTGGTAGCCGGACTTTACTGGCTGATGACAAAAGTAACTGTTTCAAGCGGCTTCTTTGGCGGCAGCTTTTCTTTTGGTGGTTATCATGTCAATTCCGGGCTGATTGTAGTCCCGTTTATTGCCTGTATTGTATGGCTGTTTGTCAATCCTGATTCTTTTCTTGCAAAAATCTGCGTCGGTCTCAGTGTCATCCTGATTATTGCCGCAATTATTATGAATACACATATCCATATGCAGTCCACTTCCCTCTATGAATATCTGCTCATGTTAGTATTCATTTTCGGTGGCGGTGCGATGGTACTGAAGGTTTTATGCAATCCCAAATATAAGGATCCGGATGATTAACCCACAATTCTTCTGACTGCCAGAATCTCACGGTATGTTGCGGTTCCGTATTTGATTCCGGTTGAAGGTGTACTTGCATGGACAATTCTTCCGCCTCCGATGTAGAGTGCCACGTGCCCTGCATAACAGATAATATCGCCCGGCTGTGCTTCCGAATAGTTGACACCTTTTCCGGCACTTCTCTGTGCCGTAGAGGTTCTTGGAATGCTATAACCGAATGCCTGATAAACCGCGTAGGTAAAACCGGAACAATCCGCACCGTTTGTCAGGCTGGTGCCACCGGCCACATACGGATTGCCAACAAATTTACAGGCATAAGAAGCAATTTCTTTACCACTGGCACTTCCTGTGGCACCGCTGATAATGGAAGCGGAATCCACACCCGACGAGCCGGAACTGCTCTTTGTAGAAGCTGCTTTCTTTGCAGCTTCAGCTTCTAATTTCTTAATCTCGCTGTTCTGCTGTTTGATTTTTGCTTTATAAGCAGCGGCCTCCTGTTTTGCTTTCGCAAGTTGTGTATCAAAGTCAGCCTGCTGTGCTTTCTTTTCGGCAATCATCGTATCCAGTACTTCTTTTTCCTGTTCCAGTTCATATTTACTGGTAACAAGTTCTGACTGTTCGTCTTCTAACTTCTGTTTTGCCTCTGCAACTTCTTCCTTTACCTTTTGGAATTCCTCCAGCATATTTTGATCATATTCATATACTTTCTCAATATAATCAGCTTTGTTTACCATTTCAGACAGATTCTTCGATTCCAGCAGAAGTTGTACATAGGAAGTATCTCCCTTTTCGTACATATACTTCATACGAATCTTCATTGCCTCATACTGCTCATCTTCCTTCTGTTTTGCCGCATCATATTCACTCTGTGCCTGTTCGATTTTATCTTCCAGTTCTTCTATCTCGTCTTCTAACATGCTGACGCTGGCAATCACTTCTACCATCTGGTCGTCCAATTCGTTAATTTCTTCGGTAATTCCTTTTTTCTGCTGATTCAAATTGGCAATCGTACCATTGACATTATTTAATTGTTGCTGTGTTTCCTGTTGCTGCTTTTTAAGGTCTGAGAGCGTAGTTGCCTGTGCCGCTATCGGCAAAGCCATACATAACAGTAAACTTAAGAGTATCTGGGAAACTCTCTTCTTCATTCATTTTCTCCATGATTCATAGATGTTACAGTTCGCAGTTATTCACTGTTCTCGGGAACGGAATCACGTCACGGATGTTACCCATGCCGGTTAAATACATAACGCATCTTTCAAATCCGAGGCCAAAGCCGGCATGACGGGTAGAACCATATTTGCGAAGGTCAAGATAGAACTGGTAATCTTCTTTCTTAAGGCCCAGTTCGTCCATTCTTGTTTCCAGAAGCTGCAAATCATCCTCTCTCTGGCTTCCGCCAATGATTTCTCCGATTCCCGGGACAAGACAATCCATGGCTGCAACGGTCTTGCCGTCTTCGTTCAATTTCATATAGAATGCTTTAATCTCTTTCGGATAATCCGTTACAAATACGGGACGTTTAAATTCTTTTTCCGTCAGGAAGCGTTCATGCTCTGTCTGTAAATCGCATCCCCAGAACACTTTATAATCAAATTCATCATTATGCTTTTCCAAAATCTTAATTGCCTCGGTATACGTTACATGACCGAAGTCAGAATTTAATACATGGTTCAGCCTGTCAAGTAATCCTTTATCCACAAATTGATTGAAAAATGCCATTTCTTCCGGTGCATTTTCCATCACATATCGGATAATATATTTTAACATATTTTCCGCAAGAATCATATCGTCTTTCAAATCCGCAAAGCACATTTCCGGTTCAATCATCCAGAATTCTGCTGCGTGGCGTGTGGTATTGGAATTTTCAGCACGGAAAGTAGGGCCGAACGTATATACATTTTTAAAAGCAAAGGCATACGTTTCCACATTTAACTGGCCGCTTACGGTAAGATTGGTCGGTTTCTTAAAAAAGTCATTCGAATAGTCTGCTTTTCCGTCTTCTGTTTTCGGAAGATTGTCCAAGTCCATTGTCGTTACCTGGAACATTTCTCCCGCGCCTTCACAGTCGCTGCCCGTGATAATCGGCGTATGCACATAGACAAAATCACGTTCCTGGAAAAACTTATGAATTGCATATGCCGCAAGAGAGCGAACGCGGAATACTGCTTCAAAGGTATTTGTCCTTGCGCGAAGGTGCGTAATTGTTCTTAAATATTCAAAGGTATGTCTCTTTTTCTGTAACGGATAATCTGCTGAAGATTCACCTTCCACGTAAATCTCCTGTGCCTGCATCTCAAACGGCTGTTTCGCCTGCGGTGTCTCCACAATCGTACCCGTCGCAATAACCGCCGCACCTACATTCAGTTTTGTAATGTCAGAAAAGTTTTGAAGAGTATCTGCATAAACAATCTGAAGTGCCTCAAAAAAAGTTCCGTCATTTACAACTAAAAATCCGAATGTTTTGGAGTCTCGGTTTCCACGTACCCAGCCTCCGATTGTTACTTTCTTGCCGATATAGGCATCCTTGTTTCTGAAAAGTTCCCTAATGTTTGTTAAATCCATGTTTACCCCTCTGTTTCTGTTTATTCTGTTGCCTGTTCGGTAACAGTAGCATTCTCTACCAGGAAATCCAGCACTTTCACAGTCATAAGATAATTGCGATAATCCTCCGGTGTGCCGTTTTCTTTATATTCTTCTGCTGATGTATATCCGAAAGATGCATAATTCTCTTCAATGGCCTTGTCCAATTCCTGATCATCAACAGTAAGATTTTCTTTTTGTGCAATCATCATGCAAATGAGTGCCTGATTAACAGACTCTTTTGCACTCGTCTCAATCTGCTCATTATATTGTGTTTCATCCATTCCGTAATATAAGGAAACAAAATCCGTAGTGCTCATTCCGTAAGAGGCTGCATTATTATCAATATTAGTCGTAATCATGTTACGATAATAATCAAGCAGTTCCGCCGGCACGTCTTCTTTCACTTCACAATTCGGCATCAGCGCATCCATAGCTGCTGTCTGAAGGCTGGAATGGTATGTGTCCTGTGCACTCTTTTCCAGACGATTTCGTGTTTCTTTGCGGAATTCATCGACAGTTGTACATCCTTCTATCCCTAAACCTTTTACGAATTCATCATTCAGTTCCGGGGTTTTCAATTCACTGATTTTATTAATCGTAACGGTAAAAACAACCGGTGCTCCCGCAAGGTCGCTGTTCTGGTAATTTTCCGGAAATGTCAGGTCAAGATCAACAGTATCACCTACGTTTAAGCCAACCAGTCCATCCTCAAATCCATCGATAAACTGACCGGAACCGATTGTCAAATCATACCCCTGTGCAGTTCCGCCGTCAAATGCAACTCCATCTTTCTTTCCTTCAAAATCGATATTGACTACGTCGCCTTCTTGTACGGCACGTCCTGTTACTTCAACAGTCTCCTGACTGTTTGTCAGCATATACTGAATTGCATTTTCCACATCATCATCCGTTACTTCCTGCTTAGATGCTGAAATGGCAAGTCCTTTATATTCTCCCAATTTTGTAACATACTGCTGTGCATCAATCTCATTCACATTAAATGCCGCTTCCGCAGTCTCTGATGTTGTATTTTCCTGTTTACTGTCCTCATTTGTACACCCGGCAAGGAGTCCTGTCATCATTGCCGCAATCAATATTATTGCTGTCTTTCTTTTCATGTCTTTCTCTCTTTCTTTCTATAGAAATAACGTTACCACAATAACAAATTTATACCACATTTTGCGTGTTCATGAAACCCTTATTTGTGATTTCATGATTATTTCACATTTCTTTTGTATTGCGTAACCCATAAAAAAATGATAAAATTTCCATATTAGCAAATTTAAGGAGGCAGATTCATGAGCAAACTTACGATTGTATTACTCGTAATATTAGCGGTTTTAATCATCGCTTTAATCGTGTTATATTTTGTCGGAAAGAAAGCACAAAAAAGACAGGCAGAGCAGCAGGAACAGATTGATGCAAACAAACAAAGCGTATCCATGCTGGTTATTGATAAGAAACGAATGAAGCTAAAAGATGCGGGACTTCCACAGGCAGTCATTGAGCAGACTCCGAAACTGATGCGTAGTTCTAAATTGCCAATTGTCAAAGCAAAAATCGGACCTCAGGTTCTCTCTCTCGTATGCGATGCCAAGATTTTTGATATGGTACCCGTTAAAAAGGAAGTAAAAGCAAGTATCAGCGGTATATACATTACAGAAGTAAAAGGGCTTCACGGCAAACCGCTTCCGGTAGAAAAGAAAAAGAAAAGTGCTTTCAAGCGTGCTTTGGAACGTGCACAGGAAAAAGCCGGTGCAAAACCGCTTAAATAATGTCAGACAAAAATCCTTCGGGTTACCCCGAAGGATTTTTTAAATTGGCTGTGCCTCAATTCTGATTTTACATTTACTTAGAAATTCATAGTTAACATCCAGGGAATAGTCTACGGCCAATTGGATTCCCTGTTCCGATTCTTTCATTCCGACCTGCTGTGTGTCGATTCCAATCATGATACTGCCGTATGGAGTCCTATAATCCGTCATATTCTTTTCCTTTTCACGGAAAGACATGGATACGTTGACTGCACCTTTCTTGCTGACATGCAGTTCTTTTTCATTGAATTTCAACATATTTTTATTGATTTGTCCGGTACCTTCCACCGGCTCATCATAAACAAGGTAATGCATCCCGTTACGTCGGTAATAGCGGCCTCTTTGAATCACTTCGATATTATCCGCATCTGCAGCACCTTCAAACTGCATTCCCCGGATAGAAATCATTACGTCTTTTGTCATGTTATTTCCTCTAATACTCTTCTATATTAATAATTTTTGCAGATAGAATGCCATACTTTAAAATGGAATTGGCAAATGTTTTGAATTTATCCGCAGCATCGGAAACATAAAACTGATATTGATTTGTTCCAAGTGCCGGTTCCATCGGATTAAGCAGGTCTTCTTTTTCCAACAGCTCCTTTAATTCCCTTGCTGTTTCATATGCCGGATTGACCAGTGTCACATGTTCCCCCATAATGCGCCCGATTGTTGAACGGATAAGCGGATAATGTGTACACCCAAGAATCAACGTGTCAATATCAATATCTTTTAACTCGCTTAAATAACGCATTGCAATTTCATCCGTCACCGGGTCTTTTAAAAGTCCCTCTTCCACAAGCGGTACAAAAAGAGGACATGCTTTTCCCACTACATAGATATCCGGATTGATTCCCTGTATGTATTCCGTATATATTTTACTGGAAATGGTTCCTGCCGTTGCAATAACACCGACTTTTCCGTTTCTTGTTGCCTGTGCAGCCACTTTTGCTCCCGGTTTTACCACGCCGATAACCGGAATATCCAGTTCCTGTTCAATTTCATCCAGAGCATAGGCACTTGCCGTATTGCAGGCAACAACAATTGCTTTGACATTTTGCGTTTCCAGAAAACGTACGATTTGTCTGGAAAATTTCGTTACGGTTTCTTTTGATTTATTTCCGTACGGAACGCGTGCTGTATCACCGAAATAAACAAGCCGTTCATTGGGAATCTGACGCATAATTTCTCTTGCCACTGTCAGACCGCCGACTCCGGAATCAAAAACTCCTATCGGTGCACTTTTTCGCTCTGTTTGCTCTCTTTTTGCTGACATGTCTGTTTTCCTTCCATATCATCATCCGTTTTATCAAACTGCTCCTTCAGGATTTCTGCAAAGTATGACTTTGCCGTCACATCTTTCCCGTCACTGTCCAGAATCCGGTAAAAATCCCGGATACTGTCCTTTTCCTGATAGGTTCCGTTTTCAATATATTCATATGTATCCGTCAATAATACGTATTCCGGATACAACAGTCCAAAAAAAGTAAGTGTCATAATAAAACAAATCGTTGTACAAAATAAATTTTTCATCTCAAATCCCTCCGTTAGAAGGATTGACATCCCGATTCTGTTTTATACTTCTAATTTACTTTTTCCAGTCTGATCTGGCGGATAATGGATTTTTCCTGATTTTCAATATGTATGCGAATTGCTTCTTTTGCCGCTTCTACATCGTTATTTACAATGCTTTCATAAATTCTGCGATGCTCCTTTATAAGCATATCGTGCTGTCTTTCATCCTTAATATATTCAAAGCGGTATCGATACATCTGCTCTGCCAGATTGTTAACCATCTGCGTAAGTCTGGCATTTCCGGTTGCCTGAAAAATAATATCATGGAAGGCAACATCCTGCTTTGCAATCACATGCGCGTCTCTTGTCTTTACAGCCTCTTCGAATGCAATGCAGGCTCCCTTTAACTCCTGTTTCTGTTCTTCACTGATTCTTCCGCAGGCAAGCTGTACTGCCAATTCGTCCAGTGCAAGTCTTACTTCCAAAACATCTGACATGCTTTTTTCTGTAATCTGGGCAACCTGGGCACCCCTTCTGGGCACCATAACAACCAGTCCCTCCAGTTCCAGTTTTCTGATTGCCTCTCTAATCGGAGTTCTGCTTACCCCCAGTTTATTGGCAAGATGAATTTCCATAAGGCGTTCTCCGGGTTTTAAATCACCGGTTAAAATTGCCTGACGCAGTGTTTTCGAGACAACATCCCTTAAAGGCAGAAAATCGTCCATTGTAGACTGCATATAATCATCCATTAACCTTCCCTCCGTTTCTATTGAATCACACAAGTTTCCCTTGCCGGTTTTGTGACAAATCCCTGTTTTACAAGTCCTGTCCCAGAAAGTTCAGACAACGCTCTTTTTGCGCTTTCCTCCTGTGTAAACAAAGCAAAAACCGTCGGACCGCTACCACTCATCAGTGCATTCAGCGCGCCGTTTGCAAGTAATATCTTTTTCATCCTGTCGATTTCCGGATAACGTTTTATGGTAACCGTTTCCAGAACATTTTCCATTTTCGCCGCCATTTTTTGTAAATCATTTTGGCGGATTGTCTCTATCATTCCATCAATGTCCGGGTGTCTCGTCACTGTTTCAATATGAAGGTTCTCATACACATATTTTGTGGATACCCCAATCCCCGGTTTTGCAATTACCATATAACAATCGGGTGCGGGAGGAAGCGGTGTCAGGATTTCTCCGATTCCTTCACTTAAATAGGTGCCTCCGTAAAGGCAATAAGGAACATCCGCTCCAATCTTTACAGCAATTTTCGCCAGTTCGTCTTTTGATAACCCCAAGGAAAATAAGGTATTCATTCCGCTTAAAGCTGCTGCCGCATCCGTACTTCCGCCTGCCATTCCGGCCGCAATCGGAATTTTCTTTTTCAGTGCTATTTCGACTCCGCACGGAATCTTATGAAAATCCGTTAAGTGTTTTACGGCTTTATAAATCAGATTATGTTCATCGCACGGCAGTTCCGCGGTATCACAAAAAACAGAAATTCCCGGTTCGTCCTTTTTTATAAGCTCCAGTTCATCATAAAGGTCGACTGTCTGCATAATCATCTTTACTTCGTGGTATCCGTCTTCTCTGCGGCGTAAAACGTCTAAGCCCAGATTTACTTTTGCCATTGCCCGGATTGTAAGCCTATCCATTGTGTTTCTCCCATTTTGCACATTGTATACAATAATTGTACTTAATTATATACAATTTCTTGCAAAAAATCAATGCCTGCTATAAACTTATCTTAAGTGAATGTCGATATTATTCTTACAAGGAGGTATGATACTATGAGTGTAAACGGAATTACCAATCAACAAAGTACAACCGCATATACTGCCGGGGCTGTAACAACCAAACAGGCAGAAGTGGCAAAGGAACAAACAGAAAGCCCCAAAACCGCTGCGGAAGAAAGCGGAGTAGTTTACGAACCTTCTGCCGAAGGAAAAACCACATCCTCTGCCAAAGCGGCCACCTATCAGCCTAATACGGAATTAATCAATAAACTCAAAGCCGATGCCGAGCAACGTACGGCACAGTTAAAGAGTCTTGTTGAGAAACTGATGCTCGGACAGGGCAATGCCATCGGTACTGCCGATGATATCTGGAGTTTCTTAAGAACCGGCAATTTTACGGTAGATGCCGCTACAAAAGCACAGGCACAGGCAGATATCGCAGAAGACGGATATTGGGGTGTAGAACAGACTTCCGACCGTATTCTTGACTTTGCCAAAGCATTGAGCGGTGGGGATCCAAGCAAAATAGAAGAAATGCGCGATGCATTTGAAAAAGGATTTAAGCAGGCTGAAAAGACATGGGGCGGAAAGCTTCCCGATATTTCCAAGCGTACCTATGAAGCCACCATGAAAAAGTTTGATGATTGGGCAAATGAGGGAAAAACAACTGAAACTGCCGCAACAGAAGAATAACTTGGTTAAAATGATTGCCGGTCCGTATTACGGGCCGGCATTTTGATATCAGGATGATTTGCAGCATACATCCCCATTGTTTATACCATTTCTTTCACCACAAGAATCTTTTCTCCGACGTTCAGTTCATCTTTTGTCAGATGATTGATTTCCCGAATCGATTGAATCGGAACGCAGTATTTTTTCCCGACATTCCAAATATGGTCGTTTTGCTTTGCTATATAGACAACCATTCCCGGAAGCGTATTTCTTTTTTCAAAGTCTGTTTCCTTAATCGCAACATCTGTAAGCATCGGTTCTTTTTCTTTCTCATATGCAATAACGCAGAAAGATAAGACTGCTTTGACATCCATTTCTTCCGCATCCGACATCGATGCTGTCATTTGCTCAATCTGTGCGGTAATCTTAAAAATACTGTCCTGTGTTATATTTTGTATTTCCATCGTATGTTCAAACGGAACAGAGCCCTTTAAACAGGCATACGGCACTTCATCATTTCCGGTAATATAGATTACCTTTACCATAAAGGCACCTGCTACTTTTATGCCGTCCGGTGTAATGCTTTCCTCCTCAACACAAAGTTCTCCGTCCATATGGCATACCTGCAGAATATGAAGATTCTTATCTTCTACCTTAAGGACACCCGAGATTTTCTTTTTTCCGATATTCTTCATCAGAAGATTTCTGCAATTCCCTTCTTTTTGGACAACTTCCACATCCTGCATGATTCCGTAAACATCACGAATCATCTGTATATTCTGCGTCTCCATCAGTTTCACATAAAGATTCAAAGCAAGGTCAATGCCAAAGATTCTCTCTTCTCCATCAAAATCAGGGCGTACCTCAATATCCTCATGTTCCATCTCATAGTCCATGTCTAAAATCATGTCTTCCCGGCAGCCGGAAAGTTCCATCACGCCTCCAAACGGACGGTTAAATTCAAAATATCGTATCGGACGTTCTTCTCCCTCTCCTTCATATAAGAAAAATCCGCTGATTTCACCCTGTACGGAAATCTTCCCATCAAGTGCTTTAAATTCTAACCCGTTTACTTTCAAGTCCTTCCAAATCAATTCGAAAATATTAGGCATTCCTGCAGAAAGTTCTATTTCCTCCTTAATCCGGTAAATATCTTTTGTATCGACTGCAAGAACCGTAACATCCATCGGCTTTTTCAATATTTCCATCGGCCCGCTGTCGGCGATATCCACAAGTGCCTCTTCATCATACAGTTCATCCACGCACAAACAGATTCCAATCAAAGCACGGATGCTCATTTTTCTGGAATTAATCATTCCGGCTGTGATGTCTTCCAGTTTTGTTTTTACCATAACCGTATCATTTCCCGATACGCCTTCCATATGCACCTTTTCTTCAAACGGAATCTTCCCTTCCATTCCCGCCGGACGTTTTTGCACTTCATCCGTCAAATATAGGATAGAATAGCAAAGTGCTCCTTTTACAGTCACATAGTCTGACGATTTTCGAATCTCTTCTACAATCACCGAACCTTTTTCCGTAATAATTCGGAATGCATCCTGTTTCTGGTCGGAGATATTCATATCTTCTTCCACGGTAATCTGCGTTTCGGCGCTGCATTTCACCCGGTCCATATGTATATTCTTCTTTATCAGTTCCACTTTTTACCTCCTTGACAAACATCTGCCTTATCAATTTCTATTCATAAGAAGTAAAAAGTATGACGGTAATTACTTCACACAGCCGATAATTTCTCTGATATCATCAATTCCGTGTTTTTCCAGAAAGCGTTCCATTCCCGAAATCATTTCTTCGGTAAGATAAGGATTTACAAAATTCATTGCGCCTGCAGCAACTGCTGTTGCTCCTGCCATCATAAATTCAATGGCATCTTCTGCTCCGGCAATTCCGCCCATTCCGATAATCGGAATTTTAACGGCATTCGCACATTGATAGACCATCCGGACTGCGACCGGTTTGATTGCAGGGCCGGACAGACCGCCCGTTTTATTGGCAAGTGCAAATTTCTTACGTTCAATATCAATTTTCATACCGGTAATCGTATTAATCATTGACAGGGCATCCGCTCCGGCGGCTTCCGCTGCCCTTGCCATTTCCGTAATATCAGTAACATTTGGACTCAATTTCATGATGACCGGCTGTTTTGCCTTGTCTTTAATCTGTTTTGTAATATCATATACAGACTCTGCCTTTTGTCCGAACGCAATTGCACCTTCTTTTACATTCGGGCAGGAAATATTGATTTCTAACATATCAACCGGTGCATCGGAGAGTTTTTCCACTACTTCAAGATAATCCTGCACGGACTTTCCGCAGACATTGACAATCACTCGCGTATCAAACTGTTTTAAAAACGGAAGGTCTCTTTTAAGGAACACATCGATTCCCGGATTCTGAAGACCGATTGCATTTAGCATTCCCCCATATGTTTCCGCAACACGCGGGGTCTCATTTCCCTGCCACGGTACATTGGCAACGCCCTTTGTCACTACCGCACCCAGTTTATTTAAATCAACGAATTCTCCGTATTCCATTCCGGAGCCGAACGTTCCGGAGGCCGTCATAACAGGATTCTTAAAGTGTACTCCTGCAATTTCAATTTCCATTTTATTCATCAGATATCTACCTCCTTTGCCTCAAATACCGGTCCGTCTGTGCAGATGCGGGCATTATTTACGTGTGAATGAGCATCTTTCTTAGTTGTTTTGCACACGCATCCCAAGCATGCTCCGACTCCGCACGCCATCCTCTCTTCGAGTGAAATATACGCCAAAATCTCTTTTTCCTCTGCATACTGCTTAATTGCCTTCAGCATCATAAGAGGACCGCAGGCATAGATAATCTGTGCTTCCACAGAATTTTCTCTGACGGCATCCAATACATTCCCTTTTGTTCCGATACTGCCGTCTTCCGTTGCAACAAGTACTTTTCCATATTGTTCCAAATCTTCTTTTAAAAACAAATCACTGTTACGATATCCGACCGCAATCGTAATCTCTGCATTTATTTCATTCTCTCTTAACTGCTTTGCCAGTTGCAAAATCGGCGGAATACCGATACCGCCTCCAAGCAGAAGAATTTTTTTCCCTGTTGCGGGAGAAAGCGGATACCCGTTCCCCAACACTCCTAACAGCATCACTCTTCTTCCCGGTTTATAATGAGAAAACTCCCCGGTGCCTTTTCCTGCGACACGAAAAACAAGACGAATTGCTTTCTTTTCCTTGTCCACTTCACAGATACTGATTGGTCTTGGCAATAATGTGGATTCTCCCATCGGAAAAACTCCGACAAATTGTCCCGCACCTGCCTCTTTGGCCAATTCCGTTTCAACCCACATATCAAAGATATCCGGTGCCGGTTCCTGCATACTGATTACGTTTCCTGCACATTTCTTTTTCATTCGTTTAGTTCCTTCCTAAGTCATTCCATATAATACTGCCATTGCACATTGTCAGTTCCACTTTCCCTTTCAAAGGGATATTTTTAAATGGAGAATTCTGAGATTTCGATGAAAATTTTTCAATCCTCCATGTTTTGTCCAAATCTACGACGATTAAGTCAGCAGGACCTCCTTTTGCAAGATATCCTGCATTTATTCCATATAATCGTGACGGATTATAACTCATCTTGCAAAAAAGTTGCAAAATTGTCAATATTTGGCAATCTACTAATTTTTCATTTGCAACAGAAAATGATGTTTCCAGCCCCAGAATTCCGCTCGGTGCTTCTGTAATCGGACGTGATTTTTCTTCCTCCGAGTGCGGCGCATGATCGGTTGCAATCAAATCAATCGTGCCGTCTGCAAGTCCTTCTAAAATTGCCTGTCTGTCTTCTTCTTCCCGAAGCGGCGGATTCATCTTGCCAAGTGTTCCGTATAAAACCGCCGCGTCCTCTGTAAGCGCAATGTGGTGTGGTGTAGCTTCCGCGTGGATATTTTGTCCCGCCTTTTCTTTTTTGGCTTCCCGTATGAATGCTACCGCTTCTTTTGAACTGATATGCTGGAAATTGACTTTTGCTCCGGTTTCCAATGCCAATTTCAGATCACGTTTGACCATCATAATCTCTGCCTGTCTGTCGGAGCCCCCGATTTGAAAGTGTTTTGACGCTTTTCCATGATTAATTCCGTTATTTTCAATATATGCCGGATCTTCCTCATGAAAACTTAAGACACTATCTGTTTCCACGGCTTTTTCCATCGCCAGACGTACGATTTCTTCATTTAAAAGCGGAATTCCGTCATCCGTAAAGCCGCATGCACCCGCCGCTTTTAAAGCAGCAAAATCAGTCAGCTGCTCGCCCTTCATTCCTTTTGTTATATTGGCGCAACTGTACACATGAATTCCTGTATTTGCACCTTTCTTAAGAACATAAGTTAAAGTCTCCTCATTGTCAACCGGCGGTTTTGTATTTGCCATTAAAATGACACTGGTATATCCTCCCTTTGCGGCAGCAATACTTCCCGATGCAATATCTTCTTTGTAAGTAAATCCGGGATCTCTGAAATGGACATGGGCATCTACCAATCCCGGGCCGATATATTTTCCGGTACAGTCGATTACCGTATCCATCTTATTCGGCTGAATTTCCTCCCGTATTTCGGCAATTTTTCCATCCGATACAGCAAGATCTCTTTTGCCCGTAAACTCACTTTTCGGGTCTACAATGGTTGCATTTTTAAAAATAATCATATGGTACTCCTCTAAAGTCTTATTCTTTCGAATTTTATTCGAATATGACCGGTAAATTAATATCTTTCGTTTTTAATACAATATAGGGATAAGATTTTCCTTCTTCTTTCGGTTTTGGCCTTGTTGTATTCTTAGGTTTTGGCCCCAAAAGATTGGTATCTACAAGAATCGCATTTTTAAGCCGGTTACATGCATTTACCTGAATACTGTAGCCTCCGCTCTTCTGTTCCCCGTATCCGATACAAATGTATAAAAACCCGTCATCCATAAACGTCATTTGAAACGGCTGCGCTTTCTTTTTATCAATTTCTGTTTTCAATTCTTCCGGCAGACATTCATCCGAAACTACACTGAAATCCAGTTTTTCAAGAACCTGCGGCTTTTCTTCCTTCCGATTGGAACAGCCAAGTGCCGTCACCATCATTACAAATAGTAATCCTACTGTTAATTTTCTCATATTCGCCTGCCAGAGCCTTTTTACTAATTTATTAATAAAAAGGTAACGATATGACTATTGCCACAACATTGACGGTGGTCTATAATCGGAAGTGGGTAAAGTATCCCCAAGGAGGATTTTATGATTCGCACAATATTGATTCTATTATATCTTGTACTTTTTCTGATTCTCGGTATTCCCGTTCTGTTTGTGGAATGGATTATCGGTCATTTCAATCAGGATTTGAAAGACCGCTCAAGTCTTGCCCTTGTACAGTGGGGATTCCGCTGTTGTCTTTTTACGGCCGGCACAAAGATTACCGTTCTCGGAAAAGAAAATATTCCAAAAGATACTGCTGTGCTTTATGTTGCAAATCACCGCAGTTACTTTGATATTTTAATTAATTATACACTGGTTCCCGGTCTGACGGGATTCATTTCCAAAAAAGAAATGAAGCGTGTTCCTCTTTTATCACTCTGGATGAAAAATGTGCACTGTCTTTTCCTAGACCGTCACGATATCAAGCAGGGTATGCAGACCATTCTTGCCGGGATTGAGAAAGTCAAATCCGGCATCAGCATCTTCATATTCCCGGAAGGCACCCGTAATAGAGAAGAAGGCACATTCCTTGATTTTAAAGGAGGCAGTTTCAAAATTGCCGAAAAGTCCGGTTGTCCGATTATTCCGGTGGCAATCAACAACTCCGGTGCCATCTTTGAAGATCACATCCCTTTTGTTCGCAAGACACACGTAGTTGTGGAATACGGGAAGCCGATTCTCCCTTCTTCTTTGGCAAAGGAAGAGCGAAAGCTCATTCCGCAGATGGCAAAAGAACAGATTGTGACCATGTTTGAAAAAAATAAGTCTCTCTTATCTTCCTAATACATTGCCCATAACGAAAATGAATTCCGATACTTTTGTAATATCATCCTGAAGAGTTTCCTGTGTTCCGTCATCGCCTGTTTCTGTCAGTAAATTACGTCGTTGTGCGTTAATACCAAAGAAATAGTGAATGTAATTTTGCTGAATACCGGCATATTCCCTTCCCGATAAGACATAATTTACAATGCCCAGAATCATCATGTCCTCAAGGAGTTCCTTTTCGCTCATTGTATCAGCATTCTTAAGAACATAAAAGTTTTCCCGCAAAGAATTCAGGGAAATCTCCTGTGCTCTGTCAAGATATCGCTCCATAATAGCATTACAACGTTTAAAATCTGTTGTATAAGAGGTAGAAAGATATGCAATATCTGCCAGAATCGTATAATCATACTCTGATATCGTTCTGGACGCTTCCGATATGGAGTCATATTCTGCAATGGCAGTCCGGTAACGGTACCCGCCTGTTGCTCTGTATAGCTGCGTCGCCGCAAAATACCAGGAATCGGTACTGATATTTCCTCTGTACTTTTCAATATAGGCAAATGCCTTCTGTGCTGCACGCAGACATTCTGCACAAAACTCCGGATCTGTATCTTTGAAATTGAATACATACTGAGCCAAAACTCCTGCAGTCTCTGCTGTCGCCGACAAAGAAATTTCCGGTTCCGTTTCTGCATCCGCCTGTTTCGGATAAGTAAGAGGAAATGCTCCTGTTTTTTCGTCCTGTGCTTCTAATAGTCTGCGCATTGCATTTTGGATAAATACCCGGTCCGGTTCAAAATCCTTATAAATTTCCTTTGTCATCATCACATTGGAAAGTGTATATGCACTTTCTGAGACTTGTGTATAGGGATATGTCTTAAGCAGATTGGCAAGTCGTATCAAAACATTATCATACACATTCTTTCCAATCGTAAAAGGATAAGAATATCCCAGCTTTTCATGGTAAATAACAAAGTTTCCTTCTTCCAAAAAAGCGGAAAAGTCACCTGTCGAAACCGCTTCCTCTCCTATGGAAGCGTTCGTCCCCGATATCACTCCCTGGTAAACCGTTTCCCCTGTCGTTTCCTCTTTTATGTAAAATTCACCGACAATGTCATTTCCGATGAAAAAAGCTGTCTTTTTTTCATCCGGCAGATAACCTTCCCTGTCAATCAGAATATTGGGTTTCTGTTCTTTTACTTCATAAGAAAAATCCGGTGTCAGTCCGAGTGTATCCTGCTTAAAAGAAACATCTCCTGTTCTATTCTCCTGTCCCGGCAAAGCGGCACAGGCATTAAACAAAAGTAAGCATATGATACAGACAGACAACCGGACTTTCTTTTTCAAATCTATTTCCTCCGAAACACTCTTCACGAAAAAATTCTAGAAATCATCTGTTTTATTATACCCCTAACTGTTTTTTCGGTAAAGAGATTATGATAATCTGTTCAAAGGATTAATCGGTTCTCCATTCTTTGTCAGTTTAAAATATACGTTGGCTCCCTCCACCGAATAGTATTTCGTCGGGGCCGCCACATTGCCGATAATCTCTCCTGTCGTCACAAAATCTCCTTCCGCAAGGTAAATATCGTTCAGCTGTCCATAGGTGAGTTCATAACCGTCGCCAAGGTCGACGCAAATGCTGTTTCCTGTCTGCGCATCATAATAGACTTTGCTGACAACTCCATCGGCTGCTGCCGCAATATTTTCCCCTTCTGTTGCAGCGATGACAATTGCCGGACTGTATTTATACTGCTGCAATGTTGAGAAATATACGGTTTTGTCCATACTGTAATTAATCAGGACATTTCCTACAATCGGCCAGGTAAGTCCTTCTTCTTCGGAAAAGGAAAGCATTTTTGCCGCTGTTGCAGAAGTTTCCTTGCTCTCCTGTGTCTCTTCTTCCGAAATCGTATTATTTTCTTCCGCTTCCTGTGTCTGCTCTTCGGTCTCTTCCTGCGTTAAAACCGGAACACCGCTGTACTGATAGCGATTTGTCGGATTCACCGCTTTGGATGCATTCGCTTCCTGCAAAGCAAGGTCCTCTTGTTTTTGGATTTCCGCTGCTTTCTCAGTTGCCGAATTTTCCATCTGCGAAAAGTCTACTGAATTTTCATTCTGTATTTTTGTACGTTCTTTTACATATACTCCCGTTAACGTGAGTGCTGATAATACGAATAAGCTGGAAGCCAGCATGATAAATTTTTCTTTTTTCTGGTTTTTTCTTCTTCTCATGTTTCTTTCCTCCAATCTTTATCTTTAGTCTTTCCGCACTCATCATCTTTATACAGTTTTTTGAATGTCAATATTTTGAAAAAAGAATCGCAGAATAGAAAGGAAATCTTCTCCCTGTTTTGCCATTTCGTTTCCGCTATACTGGCAAAATCCAAAGCCGTGTCCGATTCCTCTGTTTGCTATTATAATTTCATCCTGTTCTTCTTTTAAGGAAAAGCAAAGCGACGGCAAATGAAAATATTCCCGGAATGTTTCCCCTTCTATTTTTGTACTCCCGATTTCTACCTGCTTTACATACTCATAATCATCTGAATATACCGCAATTTTTCCGTTTTCCGGATACTGAATTCCTTCATTTTCCAAAATTGAAAAAAATGTCATTTTGCTCATCCTGTTTTCCCGGTAATACTCTGTTGCAACCTTGTCATCCTGGCAAGAGACCGAAATCAGCCACGGAAATTTTGTACTCTTTTCACCTCTTGTATTTCCATTGCTCAAGCGAAAATAGGGCGGAGAAAAGGGACTTCCTTCACAGTACATGACAATTCCTTCTGTTTCTTCCACTGCTTTTACAAATTTCTCCTCATATTCTTTTGCATTTGTCCCCCAAAGAATTTCCCGCTTTTGCCAATTCAGATATTGCTCCCCGCTGATTTCCAAGTCTTCTTTCTTTTCCCCGTTTGCATAATAATCCGTTCTTAAAATAACTACCTGTGCTTTTATTGTCTCTGTTTCATAATCACCCGGTATACTTGCAGCTGCGGCTCCGATTAGATATTCCTGCAAGGATATTTTTTGTTTGCCGTATGCCTTATCCAGTACCACATATCCGTTTTCGTCCGCCTTACTAATGCGCTGCAAGCGGTTTGTACTTTCCGTACCTCCAAAAAGCAGGGCGCAGGTATAAGGAAGTAGAAAGATACAGAAAAGAACCATACTGAAGTCTTTTCTTTTTTCCTTCCGTATGGTTCTTTTAATTTTTTTCATATAGATATCATTTTTTTGTTTCACATATGTTTCCGGCTCGTTTTTATTTATCTTATGTACTGTCCCAAAATCCTATGCTCAATTTGCAATATCGAGGTGGGAAATTGTTCCTGCCGCACCATCTTCATACAAGAAGATACCGGTTTTTCGAATTGCACCGTTTACATTACCGTTTTGTGCAGAACGAAGTGTAAAATCCGTGTCACGGTTACCAAGATAGATTGCCCCTACATTCTTATCTTTTAAGGTATATAATCTGTCCTCTCCCGTTTCATCTTTTACCCAGATACGCAGCTTCTGATAAACGGAATCATTTTCATCAATCCAGCCGTTTTTATCTTCATCATAACGGGCAAGATCCGCAAATCCATCTCCGCTTGATGCACCGAACAGTTCCGAACCGTCATTAATAAAGCCGTCATTATTTTGATCAAGTGCCAAGAATCCGTTGCCTCTCTCGAGTGTTGAGATTTCTTCCGCAGCACCATCCATATCAAGGTCAAAGTAAAACTTCTGATCTGATAGCCCCGCTATGCTGTCATCAAGATTAATGACGAGCGGATCACACATTGCTGCCACTCCTACATTTTCTTCTTTGTAATATTCGGCAAAACTTCGGCTCATCCCGACATCCAGATTGAAAGAAATCTCTCTTCCGTCAGATGTACGCACGGTTCCTGTTGTAGAAAAACTTGTTTCTTCCTGTTCTTCAAACGAATATTCCTGCGTACCGCTTATTGTAATTGCCGTAAAATTGGATGCGGAATTTGATAGATTTCCTTCCGTCTGTGCACTTTCAAATCCGAATTCCTGTGCCATTTCCTGCGCTTTCCTACGTCCAAAGAACATTTGCCAAAGGTAAAGAATACAGCGTTCCCGAACTCTTTCAATACTACGGGCAGTACTGTTATCAGAAATACTCCGGATTCTTCCCGCATTACTTGCCTGTGAACTTTTCAGTCTTTCTAATGTTTCCTCCGAATTATTATTTAAAGTATCATCCGAAAGTTTGGAATTCTCCTTTTCATCTGTTCCGTCACCGCCAATTAAATCCTGATTGGCAAGTCCTCCATCCTGCAAACTGAAATTTGCTATTTTTACGGAAACAGATAACTTCCTTGTTGAAACAGAACGATATGTTCTGGCAGATTCCATTCCTACATTTGAGGAATCAATCTTCAACGAAATATACTCCTTTCTCCCCACGCTTAGTTGGTCCGTCTTATTAGGACAAAAAAACGGCAGTCCGTCAAAATTTCCGTATTCTGACGTCTGCCGTCCGTGGCTTATTTTATTTTACGAGTGATCACTTGTATTATATGTATCGGCAATTTTTCTGAATACTTTACCTTTCTAATTTCCCGCACTTTCATATGCCGATGTTCCTTTGCAAAAAACAAAATAGGCAATAGCGAAGAATACAACTGCCAGAATACACTCTATCCCGATTGTGGCAAAAAAACTGACATCCGACTTTAAGAAAAAGCTTGCCGGAAGGTATGCCACGAAAGCGAACGGAATAATCCATGTAATGATGAATTTTACTCCTTTTTCATAAATTTCTGTCGGGTATTTCGCAAAATTCGAAAGTTCATATGCCGTATACAGTACAGGCCCGCTGATTTTCATCCAGAAAGCAAAGGAAGCAAATAAAAGCTTAATCGCCGTATAAATAACAGTTCCTGCCACCATGGATATCAGGAATGCCAAAATGTGCACACCATCTACAATCACTACATTTCTTTGTAAAGAAATCACAGTAAGAATCGTTCCTACCAAAAGTTCTCCAAGAGCATCCGGCTGCAGTTTTTCAAATATTACCTGTAAGAACAAATTCATCGGACGCAGCATATAACGGTCAAACTTCCCGTTTACAACCAATTGCCACGCAACCAGCCAGATATTATCGGTAAACAAGTGATCAATTCCCCTCGGTATCTGCGCAAATCCATAAATAAATACAAGTTGCGACAAATCCCAGCCGCCAAGTACCGGTATTTGTTCAAAAATGAGATATAAAAATGCAATTCCGGTTATCTGGGTAAAGAAAAAGCCGAACAGTCCAATTAAAAAGTCTGCTTTTGACTGCACCAGATACTTAAAAAACTGTGCTACAAATACTTTATAGAGTCGTCTGTATCTTCTTAAGGTTTCCAACATATCATCCCCCCAATACAACAAGTCTTTTCGTTATCCTGTTCCATAAATAGGAGCCGGCTGCATACAGAAGCACCACCCACATGAATTGTCGAAGCAGTACCATCGCAAGTTCTGTTCCGGAATATTTTCCCAGATAAATCATAACCGGTGTATATATCATGGAGGAAAACGGCAAAAATTCAAATATTTTCTGCAATGTTTCCGGGAAGAAACCAAGCGGTATCAGTTGCCCGCTTAAAAACCCGAGCAACGCATCCTTAGCCATATTCATTCCGAACATATACGTCGTTACAAATGCAATCATACCAAAACAAAAATCAAACAGGACATAGATTAAAAAGCTCATAATGACGCTGACAAGATAAAACAAAATATTGCTAAGCGGTGTTAATCCCATTTTCAGAACATAGACTTTGTAAATCTCCAATGCAATCCACACAAATACCGCCGGTGCCAGAAAGCGATAAATCATCGTACCGGTCGCTTTTGCAATCAGACTCATCCTGTAGTCAATCGGTTTAATCAGATTCATGACAACCGATCCTTCCATAACGTCGTTGCCGATTTCTTTGGCAATTTCGATTAATGCAACACTACCTGTCACATATGTCATAAATATGTAAACAATCATTTCATTCCGTGTCAGCCCGCCTAAAACTCCGCTTCCGGAACTTCCGTAGATTGCCATCCACAGATAATACGAAATGAATGCGCCAAACATACTGCAAAGGATAAACAGGTAGAAACTCCCTTTATAGGCAAGATTTCGTTTTAATTCATTTTCCATAAAAGGGAGATATACACGATATTTCTTCTTCATTGTACTCCCTCCTCTATAAACCATGGCTGTAGATTGCTTTTACAATCTCTTTCAACTCGGTCTCCTCAATCTTAATGTCTTTTACCTGTGTATGGTTCATTGTTTCTTTAATGATGTCCGATACATGAAGATAATTTTTGTCAAATGTCACAATGATAGTGTTATGTTCTTTATCTTCTTCAACATCATACGCTTCTTTGGGCACTCCCAGCAATTCGCCCCACGGAAGTTGCAAGACTTCACGGGAATTTTTCACTTCCATGATTACCTTGCGCTTTGTTCCGTATTTTTCCTTTAAGTCCGTCAGAGAGCCGTCATAAATCAATTTCCCGCTGTCAATAATGATAATTCGGCTGCAGAGTTCTTCAATATCGCCAATATCATGCGTGGTCAGCACAACTGTCGTCTGATATTTTTCATTTATTTCCTTAATTGCCTCGCGGATATTGTCTTTTACAACAAGGTCAAGCCCGATTGTCGGTTCGTCCAGATAAAGTACCGGTGGATTATGTAACAGTGCCGCTCCCAAGTCAGCACGCATTCTCTGTCCCAAAGAAAGGTTCCGGACCGGTTGTGTAAAAAATTCTTCCAATCCGAGCACTCTGTTTAAGAATTTCATACGTTCCTGATAGTCTTCATCACTTACATTGTATATTTCTTTTAAAATGGTAAATGATTCACTTAACGGCAGGTCCCACCAAAGCTGCGTTCTCTGTCCGAATACAACTCCGATATTCTGTGCATTTTTCTTTCGATGCTTTGCAGGGTTTATTCCGTTTATAAGGCATTCTCCCTTTGTCGGCTTTAAAATACCCGTCATCATTTTAATTGTTGTGGACTTTCCTGCACCGTTGCTGCCGATATATCCGACAATCTCTCCCTTATCGATATGGAATGAAATCCCATCCACGGCAGTTTTTCTTACTTTTTCCCGGGAAAAGAGACCCTTAATCGCTCCTTTTAGCCCGGGGTATTTTTTGGGTGAAACAAATTCTTTTGTTACATTTCTTACTTCTATCATATTTTCCCCTCTCTTATGTAAAACTGTTTTTTGGTCAGAAATACCCCGGTTTTCTGTGTTGTGCAGTGAACCGGGGTATATCAATTTCTTTATACTCTGTTGTAGTTGATCAAACAACCGCTTAAGATAATCTGACGTTCTTCATCCGTCATATCGCCAAGTGTCAGTTCAAATTCCGATAAACCGGACTGTGAAACAACATATGCTTTAATAACGGATTCTTTCTTCTCTACTGCCGCGCGGATGCCCGGAATGTAAAGGTAATCAAGTCTCTTAAACGGGAGGTCTCCTTCCTTAATCAGGAATGGAAGCATACCCCAGTTGATCAGATTGGAGCGGTAACGCTTTGTCGCATATTCGTTTGCGATATTTGCCCATCCTCCAAGTACCTTCTGGCAGCTTGCCGCCTGCTCTCTTGCGGAACCGTCACCCGGTTTCACCGCAAAGATTGTAGAACCATAACCGATTCCGTCTTTTTCGGCATTCGGGAACTGTTTTTCAATCGTTTCTAAAACGTTCCTTAATTCCGGTTTTGCCGCAAAAACGTCTTCTTGATTCATCAGGGCATTTTGTGCTTTCTGCATATCCTTTGCAAGTCCGACATATTCCGGATCTTTTCTGGATAATGTAAACTCAGCAAGTCCTAAAGGATTGGAGCGGTAGGAGGAAGTCTCTCCGGACGGAATCAGTTCGTCCGTCGTCGTAACCGGATCATGAATTTCGGATACGACACGAAGTACGAGATTGTTCGGGAGTTCACACATTACCGGCCAGTCTTTGATATTCGGTCCAAATTTAATTTCCACACTCGGATCAGCCACACCTTTGGAATCGAATACACGATTTTTGTAAATGTTCTGGTCAAAGTGATATTGATAAGTCTCAAATTTACCGTCAAAATCGGTAGCAGGAGTCAGATATCCCTTGTTGGCAGCTGTTGCTGCAATTGAACGTGCGTCCATTAAGGCTACGGATGCAATCTGACCGTTCTGAATCTTAGAACCTTCTCTGTTCGGGAAGTTTCTTGTGGAATGACGGATGCTGAACGCATTATTGGCAGGTGTATCCCCGGCTCCGAAGCACGGTCCGCAGAATGCTGTCTTTAGCACGGCACCTGTTTCTAAAAGTGCTGCAGCACATCCGTTTTTCATCAATTCCATATAAATCGGCGTAGATGCCGGATATACGTTTAACGTAAACTCATCAGATCCGATATAGTGTCCTTTTAAAATATCCGCTGCCGCGCAGATGTTTTCAAATCCGCCGCCGGCACATCCTGCGATGACACCCTGATCGACATATAATCTGCCGTTTCGAATCTTATCCTGCAGGGAGTATTCAATCTTATCTCCGAAGCTTACTTTTGCGCGTTCTTCCACTTCATGAAGAATATCGGAAAGATTTTCGTTTACTTCTTCAATCGTATATGCATTGCTCGGATGGAACGGCATTGCAATCATCGGTCTTATTTTGCTTAAGTCGATGGTAATCATGCCATCATAATAAGCCACGCTGCCCGGCTCTAACTTGGCATAATCTTCTTTTCTTCCATGAATCTCATAGAATTCTTCAATCTTTTCATCTGTTTTCCAGATAGAAGAAAGGCAAGTGGTCTCCGTTGTCATAACGTCAATGCCGATTCTGAAATCAGCACTTAAGGAAGCGACACCCGGTCCGACAAATTCCAATACTTTATTCTTTACATAGCCGTTGGCAAATACGGCACCAATCAGAGCGATTGCAACGTCCTGCGGTCCCACACCGTTTACCGGCTCTCCTGTCAGATAAATACCGACAACGCCCGGTCTGTCAATATCATACGTCTGATTTAGTAACTGCTTTACAAGCTCCGGTCCGCCTTCTCCCATTGCCATGGTACCAAGTGCACCGTAACGTGTATGGGAATCGGAACCTAAAATCATTTTTCCGCCGCCTGCAAGCATTTCTCTTGCAAACTGATGAATAACTGCCTGATGAGGCGGAACATAGATACCGCCATATTTTTTCGCACATGTCAGTCCAAACATGTGGTCATCTTCATTAATGGTACCACCAACTGCACAAAGCGAGTTATGACAGTTTGTCAGTACATATGGAATAGGGAACTTTTCAAGTCCTGATGCACGCGCGGTCTGAATAATTCCGACAAAAGTAATATCATGGGAAGTCAGTTTATCGAATTTAATCTTCAACTTGTCCATGTTATCGGAAGTATTGTGATTCTTTAATATTCCGTATGCAATTGTCTCTTTTGATGCTTCCTGTGCCGATACATTTTTTCCTGTCTGCGCTTTTATCACTGCCTGCGCATTTTCGTCATCGGGTACAAGCTGTGTCCCATTTATCAGATAGGCTCCGCCTTTATATAATTCTACCATCTTCACTCCTCCTTGTTGTGCTGCCTAAAAGGTTGTCGTAAAATATATCATTCATTGTATATGAGAGGAAACTATTTCGCAAGTTTTTTATTTTTTCTTCGGTAAAACCACCTTGTCAAGATGCCAGATTTCGTCTACATATTCCTGAATGGTTCTGTCGGATGTAAATTTGCCGCTGCATGCAACGTTTAAAATCGCGCTCTTTGCCCATGCTTTTTCATCTTTATAATATTGTTCCACTTTCTTTTGTGCCTCTGCATAAGAGCGGAAATCCTTTAAGATGAAGTAGCGGTCCGCAACGGACGTACTTTGGGTATTCAGTAAAGAGTTATAAAGCGGACGGAAACGTTCGGAATCATCCGGCGAATAAAATCCGTTCACTAATTGCATCAACACCTGACGGATACCGGGATCACTGTTAAAAATATCCATCGGATTGTAGCCGCCACAGGTTTCATAGCGAATAACTTCATCAGAAGGAAGTCCGAAAATAAAAGCATTTTCCTCTCCGACTTCCTCTACGATTTCTACGTTTGCTCCATCCATCGTACCGAGTGTCAAAGCACCGTTTAGCATAAACTTCATATTACCGGTTCCGGATGCCTCTTTGCTGGCTGTGGAAATCTGCTCAGAGACATCTGCTGCCGCAAAAATCATCTCCGCATTGGATACACGATAATTTTCAATAAATACTACTTTAATCTTTCCGTTTATGGATTCATCATTATTAATGACATCTGCTACAGAATTAATCAGTTTAATAGTCAGTTTCGCATTCTGATACCCTGCTGCCGCTTTCGCACCGAAAATAAATGTTCTCGGGTAAAATTCCATATCCGGATTTTCCTTTAATTCATTATAAAGGTACATAACATGCAGAATATTTAAAAGCTGGCGTTTATATTCATGAAGCCTCTTAACCTGAACATCAAAGATGGATCTTGGATCGACTTCCACGCCGTTATGTTCCAAAATGTATTTTGCAAGGCGTACTTTGTTCTGGTACTTGATATTCATAAATTCCTGTCTGCATTTTTCATCATCCGCATAGATTTTCAGTTTGGAAATCTGTTTCAAATCGGTAATCCATTCATTTCCGATATGATCTGTCACCCAATTTGCCAAAATCGGATTGCCGTGCAGTAAAAATCTTCTCTGCGTGATACCGTTAGTCTTATTGTTGAATTTCTCCGGCATCATCTCATAGAAATCTTTTAATTCCTGATTTTTCAAAATCTCCGTATGCAGTCTTGCAACTCCGTTTACGGAATAACCTGTTACGATTGCAAGGTGTGCCATTTTCACCTGTCCGTCATAGATAATTGCCATCTTACGGATTTTTTCCTGTGTCACTCCTGTCTCATACGGATATTTCTGTTCAATCTGAATAATAAATCTTCTGTTGATTTCTTCCACAATCTGATAGATTCTCGGAAGCAAGCGGGAGAAGAGTTCAATCGGCCACTTTTCCAGTGCTTCTGCCATAATGGTATGGTTGGTGTAAGCACATGATTTTGTCGTAACTTCCCATGCCTCGTCCCATTCCAGATTGTATTCATCCATTAAGATTCTCATCAGTTCCGCAACTGTTACGGTCGGATGCGTATCATTTAACTGGAATGTCACCTTTTCATGAAGTCTGCGTATATCGTCATGTGTACGCATATATTTTTCAACTGCTTCCTGAACAGACGCAGAAACGAAGAAATACTGTTGTTTTAAACGTAATTCTTTTCCTGCGTAATGATTATCGTTCGGATACAACACCTCTACAATATTTCTTGCAAGGTTTTCCTGTTCTACCGCCTGTCTGTAATCTCCTTTATCAAACGAGTCAAGACGGAAACATTCACACGGCTCTGCATCCCAGATGCGGAGTGTATTCACAATGCCATTTCCATATCCGACAATCGGGATGTCATAAGGAACGGCTTTGACCGACTGATAGTTTTCCTGTGAAAAGTGGTTTCTGCCCTTTTCGTCTGTCGTTACTTTTACATAGCCGCCAAACTTTACTTCTTTCGTATATTCGGGACGACGCAGTTCAAACGGATTGCCGTATTCGAGCCAGTTATCCGGCACTTCCACCTGATAGCCGTCACGAATTTCCTGTTTAAACATGCCGTAGCGATAACGGATACCGCATCCGTATGCTGCATATCCAAGCGTCGCAAGAGAATCCAAAAAGCAGGCTGCAAGACGGCCGAGTCCACCGTTTCCGAGTGCCGCATCCGGTTCCTGATCTTCGATAATATCCAAATTTACTCCCAATTCATCCAATGCTTCTCCTACTTCTTTATACGCCTTTAGATTAATCAGATTATTCCCAAGTGCACGACCCATCAGAAATTCCATCGACATATAATAAACCATTTTAGGATCTTCTTTTTCATATTCTTTCTGGGTGTTCATCCAGTTATCAACGATAATATCTTTCACAGCATAAGCAACTGCCTGGAAAATCTGCTGAGGTGTTGCCTCTTCCAATGTCTTACGATATAACGTTTTCACGTTATACAAAACACTTCTTTTGAATAGTTCCTTGTCAAATCCTGTTATTACTGCCTTTTTCAGCATGATGTGCCCTCCTTATTTTGAACCCGTCATATGCCGGTCTTTCTCATATGCGTAAATTGAACATCTGATACCCGGTACCAGATGTCCAACTTTTCAATTCTTATTTTTCTATACAAATTGTAACATTTTCTCCGTTTACATTCCACTCTTTCTTTACGGAGAATTCTGTTTCGAACGAGAATTCATCAGCAAGTACTTTTCCGGCAATTGCTGCTTCATTCTTTTTCACAATTTCTGCAAGTTTTGCATTATTTAAAACTGCTACTTTAATGTGGTCCATCACTTCAAAATCAGCCTCTTTACGCATCGTCTGAATCTTACTGATGATTTCGTATACAAATCCTTCTTCCACAAGTTCGTCGGTCAGCTTTGTATCCATTACGACGGTAACGGTGTTATCTGCTTCCGTTACAAATCCTTCTTTCTGCACCATCGTAATTAAGAGGTCTTCTTCCGTAAGGGAAATTCCTTCACCGTTATCTGTAAAGGTAAGTGCTCCCTTCTCTTTTAATTCATCCATCGCTGTATTGCCGTCAAGTGATGACAGTGTTTTCTGAATGAAACCGAGGTGTTTTCCGTATTTCGGGCCAACTGTCTTAAGTTGTGGCTTAAAGGTATATGTGGTGAAATCTCTTACATCATCGGTAAATGTCACTTTCTTTACATTCAGCTCATCCTCGATAATTTCTTTGTAGAAGTCAGAAAGTGCATACGGAGCCTTCACAAACATAGTTCCAATCGGCTGGCGGTTTTTGATGTTTGCTGCATTTCTGCACGCACGACCCATAACAACAATATCAAGTACTTCATCCATATCCTGTTCGAGTTTCTTATCCACCATAGCAGCATCTGCAACCGGGAAATCACAAAGATGGATACTTTCCGGAGCGTCCTTATCAATGCTTCTTACAAGGTTTTGATAGATTTCTTCCGTCATGAACGGAATCATCGGAGCTGCTGCTTTACATACGGTAACAAGTGCCGTATAAAGTGTCATATAGGCATTAATCTTATCCTGTTCCATGCCTTTTGCCCAGAAACGTTCTCTTCCGCGTCTGACATACCAGTTACTCATTTCATCTACAAAATCCTGTAATGTTCTTGCTGCCTCCGGTATCCGGTAATTGAAAAGGTGATCGTCCACTTCGGATACCATCGTATTCATCTTGGAAAGAAGCCATTTATCCATAACCGACAATTTATCATATTCCAACTGGTATTTTGTTGCATCAAAATTGTCAATATTAGCATACAGTACAAAGAATGCATAGGTATTCCAAAGGGTTCCCATGAATTTTCTCTGTCCCTCGGTAACAGCTTTTCCATGGAATCTGTTCGGGAGCCACGGAGCGGAGTTAATATAGAAATACCAGCGGATTGCATCTGCCCCATATGTTTCCAGTGCATCAAACGGGTCAACAGCATTTCCTTTTGATTTACTCATTTTTTGTCCGTTTTCATCCTGAACATGCCCCAGTACGATGACATTTTCATACGGTGCCTTATTGAATAACAGTGTAGACTCCGCAAGCAGAGAATAGAACCATCCTCTTGTCTGGTCTACCGCTTCGGAAATGAATTGTGCCGGGAACTGTTGTTCAAATACTTCTTTATTTTCAAACGGATAATGATGCTGCGCAAACGGCATTGCACCGGAGTCAAACCAGCAGTCAATTACTTCCGGAACACGCTTCATCGTCTTACCGCATTTCGGACAGGTACAGGTGATTTCATCAATATACGGTCTGTGCAGTTCGACTGTTTTGGCAGCCGGATTACCGCTTAACTTTTCCAGTTCCTCTCTGGAACCGATTGACTCCTGATGACCGCAGTCTTCACATTCCCAGATATTAAGAGGAGTACCCCAATAACGGTTACGGGAAACACCCCAGTCCTGGATGTTCTCAAGCCAGTTGCCGAAACGTCCTTCTCCGATGGATTCCGGAATCCAGTTTACGGTCTTGTTGTTGCGTACCAAATCATCACGTACGGCAGTCATCTTGATAAACCAGGATTCGCGTGCATAGTAAATTAACGGAGTATCACATCTCCAGCAGAACGGATAATCATGTTCAAACTTCGGTGCATCAAATAAAAGTCCTTTGGCATCCAAATCTTTTAATACCATCGGGTCAGCATCTTTTACAAAGACACCCGCATAAGAAGTTTCCTCTGTTAATTCTCCTTTTCCGTCAACAAGCTGTACAAACGGAAGTTCATATTTTCTTCCTACCTGCGCGTCATCTTCACCGAATGCCGGTGCAATATGAACGATACCGGTACCGTCTGACATCGTTACATAACTGTCGCAGGTTACATAATATCCTTTTTTATGCTGTTTTTCACAAATATCTTTTGCAAAATCAAAAAGTGGCTCATATTCTTTATATTCCAAATCTTTTCCGAGGTAGTTTTCCAGTACTTCGTATGCAGCCACTCCGTTTTCTTTGTCTTCCAGTTTTCCCAAAACGGTATCAAGAAGCGCTTCTGCCATATAATACGTATATCCGTCAGCTGCTTTTACCTTGCAGTAGTTTTCGTCCGGGTTCACACACAGTGCCACGTTACTCGGTAATGTCCACGGCGTTGTGGTCCATGCTAAGAAATAAGCATCTTCTCCGACTACTTTAAATCTTACAACTGCAGAACGTTCCTTTACACATTTGTACCCCTGTGCAACTTCATGAGAAGAAAGCGGCGTACCGCATCTTGGACAATATGGTACAATTTTAAATCCTTTGTACAGTAATCCCTTATCCCAAATCTGCTTTAATGCCCACCATTCGGATTCAATAAAATCATCATGATATGTGACATACGGATCGTCCATGTCCGCCCAGAAACCGACCGTACCGGAGAAATCTTCCCACATACCTTTGTATTTCCAAACACTTTCTTTACACTTTGTAATAAACGGGTCAAGACCGTACTCTTCAATCTGCTCTTTACCGTCAAGACCGAGCAGTTTTTCAACTTCAAGTTCTACCGGAAGCCCATGAGTATCCCATCCTGCTTTTCTCGGAACCATATACCCTTTCATGGTACGGTAACGCGGAATCATGTCTTTGATTACACGTGTTAAAACATGACCGATATGCGGTTTTCCGTTTGCAGTCGGCGGTCCGTCATAAAATGTATAAGTAGGTCCCTCTTTACGATTTTCCATACTTTTTTTGAAAATGTCATTTTCACGCCAGAATTTTTCCGTTTCTTTTTCCCTGTCAACAAAATTCAGGTTTGTGTCAACTTTCTGATACATCGCTTTCTTCCTTTCTTTACCTGCTTTTACAGCATCTGTGAAAATGTGCGCCGCAAGGCGCACATAAAAAAACCCGTCCTGAAAAGGACGGGTATATTCCCGGTAACCACCTTAACATACTTCCATATGTCTCTCGCATAACGGTGAGATTCCGTTGGCGCCTACTTTCCTTCGGGCCAAGACTCAGAAGTGATTTTCCATTGTTTCCTACCGGTATCCGGTTCGCACCCTCCCGGACTCTCTGTAACGTTCAAAAACATGTACTGTCTTCGTCAAAGTCGTTATCTTTTATATCTGTCGTAATTATACGGCGGTAATTTGCGATTTGTCAAGGCAGGAAATGGAAATCTCAGTTACTCGATGCTCTTCTTTGTCTTAATTGATGCAATAACTGCCAGAATTGCATTAATCAAGCACCACACTGACCATACAACTAGGTCGCTATAATTTCCATATCCGGCAAATCCGAGCAGTGCTGCAAGTCCAAATAAAATAATCAGCGCAATATTTCCGCCTTTTCCGGTGGATTTTCTGGAGGCAATAGAAACAATGCCACCCGCAAGCATAAGAATTGCAACAACAAAACCAAATGATCCGGATGAGCTACCATTCTCTTCCAAAGTATTAACGATTCCTGCTGCACAAGATTGGAATGTTACAACAGCAAACAGAATAATTGATAAAATACCTGATACAAGTTTCCATGTTTTCATTTGAATTGTTCTCCCTGTTTATTTTTATTGAGCTGAGAAGGTAATGGCATCGGAATCGGTAATTGTACTATAGGAATCAGCATCGTAAATATGGAATTTCAGTTCTACTTCTTCAATTGCCGTTATTCCGTTTTCCTCTAAATCACTTGAAAAAATTGTAATGTCATCGATTGCTTTTTTACCGTCATAAACGGTTGTAGAGAATATCGGATTCATCATAAATCCGTTAATTGACATATCATCTACCGAGATACCCACATTTTTACCGGATGTATTTTCACAATAAAGAAGAATTGCTGTCCCCCAGAAACTGTTCTCATCTACTGCTTTGCCGACAATTCTGATACCACCCTCATTATAAAGCTCCGTTCCCGCGTCATTCGGAGTCGTATCCATATTGGCATACTCCGAGGTCTGAATTGTTACACAGTCTGAGTCAAAGATCTTATCCATAGAATCGGAATCATAAATATGAAAATAGATTTCAACCTGCCCAACTGTATCGATTCCGGCTGCTTTCAGTCCGGAACTTGATAAGTAAATCGTATCGTTTGCTTTCTTACCGGCTGCAACTTCTGTTGCAAAAAGATCCGATATCATATAATCATTTACAATCAATGCCGTGCATCCAATTGTAATATTTTGTGTTGAATTATTCACAACCAGTAGTTTTATCCCGTCTCCCCAAATGCTATCCGATACATACTCTGTTGCGGTAATCACAATGTCATTCTGGTCAATCAGAATCTGTTCATCTATTGTGATATCTGTAGAACTTTTCGAATTTTCTGTTGTCTCCTGACTTTCGCTGCTTTCTCCTGCCTGTGATTCGCTGTTATCTGTTGTGACAATTTCTTTTGTATCCTGAGAATTTGATGAACCGCTTCCAAGTGCCATCATTGCAAAAAGAGACAGACATAACACCACTGCTAACCATTTCAATTTTTCCCTCATTTCATTTTCCTCCTCAAAAGTAACTTTTTTATAATAAAAACAGCAATTACCTCTGCCAAAAGTTCAACTATGATGTCATACCAGTCAAATGTTCCTTTAACAACAGGGGTAATCTGAAGAAATTCCATAACTGCTGAAAATAGAGATGCTATCAGAAAAGTCTTCAATAAATATGCTGCATTATTATCTAAGAAATAATATAAAGTAAAAATAAGTGCGTATCCCCACAACATATCCGGCAGATAATTTCTCATTATTCTAATTGCCGGATTGACTGCGGTAATATCTGAAATATGGATTCCTTTCCCAATTAGGAAATCCATTCTTTTGACAAATATGACTTCCGGTGATATCAGATAATAAATAATCGCTCCAAGAAAAATAGGAATTATGATATTCCACAAAATCACCTTTGTTTTCAGTTTTTCCATGTTGTATGCCGTCTTTCACAATATTGTAGCATATAAAATTACGCTCCGTTGCCCCTCCCAAGGTGGCAATTTAATCCTGCCTTCCACTCGTCCTTAGAGGTTCCATTCCGTTTTCCTTCAACAGAGCATTTACATCAATGATACTTCCCGGGCGCTGATTAAATATAATCATGAGTAATGCATCTCTCGGTATCTTTACATATAACTGTGGCATTTCGTATTCTTTCAAAGCCTTCTGCGTTTCCTCCAAAGAAAAGTCTGCCGCATAACAGATTCTTAAAATTACATCTCTCTGCTTTGTCCTTTTTTCACCGGAAAGCAGTTTATAACCGTATCTTTCCGGAATATCCGCTTTTAAAAAAACGTTTTGCTGTGTAACTCCCTTTTGTCTGAACAGTTCTTTCACATACACTGAAAAAGAATCGATACTGGTTGTCATACTATCCTTATTTTCTTTATAAAATTTTGCAAACTCATTAACATGGGTGCTTCCCAGAACGTTCTCTAATTCTTTTGTATTTTTTTCGTTCATTCTATGCCTCCAGTCTGATATAATATGTCTAAATAGATTGAAAGGAATCGTAATATGGATCATTTAGACCGACCAGCTATTTCAAACTACAAAACCATAGCCGTCTTAAATGAAGCACATAAGGTATATCTTGTTCAACATCGGGAGTCCTGCCAAATTTATGTCGAGAAAGTACTTGATGTTTATAACAGTCAGGTTTATCAGTACCTTTATGAAAATCATTTTAGCGGTATTCCCAAGATAGAAGAACTTTATGAAGATACTAATCAGCTTATTGTCGTCGAAGAGTATATCGCAGGACAGTCTTTGCAGGATATCATTGATCATTCTGTTCTGAATATTGAACTTATTTTTCACTATATGATAGAATTATGTAAAATTTTGGAACATACACATGCTGTCAATCCACCGATTATACATCGAGATATTAAGCCTTCCAATATTATTGTGACATCATTCAATAACGTCGTTCTGTTAGATTTTAATGCTGCAAAATACTACTCTGATGGTAGTTCCTCTGATACGGTTTTACTAGGCACAAAAGGATATGCCGCGCCGGAACAGTATGGATTTGGTTCTTCTGCTCCCCAGACCGATATTTATGCCTTGGGAATTCTGTTAAAAGAAATGACCGCATCTCTTATTAATTCAACATCCATATTTGACCCTGTGATCGCAAAGTGTACCCAGATGAATCCATCTGATCGATATTCTTCCATTGCAGAATTAAAAAGCGCCTTACAACAGCTAGCACATCCAACTGTTCAAGCGGTTGAAGAACCTTTTTCCTTAAAATCATTAATCTTTCCGGGCTATCGGACAAAGACCCCTTGGCATATGATTGTTGCAACTCCGATCTATGCCTTTATCTTTTGGTTATCCCTATCCTTGGAAATAAAAGGTGCTTCCATTTCTAAGTTATGGTTGGAAAGGATTTGTTTCTTATTGATGATGCTATCCATTGTTTTCGGTTCCTTTAATTATCTCGGAATGCAGAAATATTTTCCTCTTTGCATGTGTAAAAACCGAATTCTCCATTATCTTGGCATCATACTTCTGGATTTTTTATTAGTTATGGCTTTTATGATGCTTTTGATTATTACTGAATCCCTACTTTGTTAGCAATGACGTTATTATACCATTATTTCATGAGGATTGTTGCCACCACAAAGGTGGCAATTTTTATCTTTATAAAAAATAAAAATCAGCATAACTTACGAGAATCATCTCCAAAAGCTATGCTGATTTTTGTTTTCTATATTTATTTATAAGATTCCATCATTTCAAAAATATTTCCTCCAAATCGTCCGGTACAAAAAGATTGCCGGTAAAATAGGCCTTTCCTTCTTCGGTATAAAGTTCTTTACGCTTATTTATGTTTTTATCTTCCGTATGATACAGTATCAGATTCTTAACGTTAAGCATTTCTGCATTTTCGCACGCCTCTTTAACAGTTGCATGGAATTTTTCATACGGTTTGAAAACTTCCCTGTCCCGGTAGAGGCAGAATGCTTCATGCAAAAGCCAGTCACTGCCTGCCGCATACGGATATTCACATTCACGATAGTATTCATCTCCGATGAAGGTAAATTTCTGACCGTTATTAAGCTGCATTGTGAAGCCGTATTGTTTTGCTTTATCGGAACAAATGTCAAAAAATTGTACGTCGTAATCCAGAATCTGTACTCTCTCATCGTGTTGAAGCGGATGAATGAAAATTCGTTTTCCAATCATATCAAAAAACTTTTTCTGAACGGTCAACTGCGTAATCGTTAAAACCGTATCCATTAGTCCGCTGTGACAGTAAATATGAAGATTTCCTTCATACTCACCGCGCTTCATCTTGGTTGCTGCCATGCGTATCATCCATACAATTCCGAGGATATGGTCGGTATGCTCATGGCTTAGAAATATATGATGAATCTTTTGAAGCGGAATCTTAGCTTTTTCGAGTTGGGAAAGGATTCCGTTTCCTCCTCCGGTGTCAATCAGAAAATATTCTTCATTATCTTGCAGGGCAAAGCAGGTGTTATAACACTTCGTAACGGTTGCATTACCGGTGCCGAGCATAATCAGTTTCTCCATATCTTCCTCCGTCTCTATCTTACGAACTCTCTGTTTTTGAGAGTGTTATAATAAAGTCTAACAGCAAGGCAAACAGAATGCAACCCAAAAAGACCACCCTGATTCACTTTCCAATTCTTTTCTGTCTTTACAGTTGTAAAATCATTGATTTTTTCCATTGAATATCTTATTATTTGTTTAATGCTATTCTTTTGGTGGTATTCTACCTATAAGATGTCATCAGGATTAACAAAATTCTTATATGAGAAAACGGAGGTCTTCTTTATGGACAGACAGAATCTGACATTAATGACCGATCTTTATGAACTTACGATGATGCAGGGATATTTCAAGCATAAAGACCGCAACGAAACCGTCATCTTTGACGCATTTTTCCGGAACAATCCCATGAACAGCGGTTATTCCATCTCTGCCGGCTTAGAGCAGGTAATCAGCTATATTAATAATCTTCATTTTGCCGAAGAAGATATTTCTTATTTACGAAGTCTGGGGATTTTTGATGAAGATTTTCTGGAGTATTTAAGAACCTTCCATTTCTCCGGTGATATTTATGCAATTCCGGAGGGCAGTCTGATGTTTCCGAGAGAGCCGATGATTAAGGTCATTGCGCCGATTATGGAAGCACAGTTGGTAGAGACTGCTATTTTAAATATTATCAATCATCAAAGCCTGATTGCCACAAAAGCATCTCGCGTCTGCTACGCAGCAAGAGGAGACGGAATTATGGAATTCGGTCTGCGCCGTGCACAGGGGCCGGATGCCGGAACCTACGGGGCAAGGGCAGCCATGATTGGCGGCTGTATCGGTACCAGCAACGTTTTAACCGGACAGTTATTTGATGTTCCTGTAAAAGGAACCCATGCACACAGCTGGATTATGAGTTTCCCGGATGAATATACTGCTTTTAAGACATATGCCGATATGTATCCCAATGCATGTATTCTTCTCGTAGACACATATGATACTTTAAAATCAGGTGTCCCGAATGCTATCCGTGTATTTACGGAAATGCGTAAAGCCGGTATTCCGCTTACATTTTACGGCATCCGTTTAGACAGCGGAGACCTTGCCTATCTTTCCAAAAAAGCCAGAAAGATGTTGGATGATGCAGGATTTCCCGATGCTGTCATCTCCGCCTCAAACGATCTGGATGAATATCTGATTGACAGTTTAAAAACGCAGGGAGCTGCCATCACCTCTTGGGGTGTCGGAACGCACTTAATAACTTCTAAAGACTGGCCTTCCTTCGGCGGTGTCTATAAACTTGCTGCCGTAATGGGAAAAGACGGAACCTTTATTCCGAAAATCAAGCTGTCTGAGAATACCGAAAAAGTTACGAATCCCGGAAACAAAACAATCTATCGTGTTTACGAAAAAGAAAGCGGTAAAATTAAAGCGGATTTGATTTGTCTTGTAGATGAGAAGTTTGATGAGAATGAACCGCTGCTGCTATTCGACCCGGCAGAACCGTGGAAAAAGACACTGATGCAGCCCGGTACTTATACGCTCCGTGAAATGATGGTCCCAGTATTCAAAAACGGAAAATGTGTCTATACTTCCCCGAAAGTTATGGACATCCGAGAATACTGTCAGCAGGAACTTTCCACTTTGTGGGATGAAACAAGGCGTCTTGTCAATCCGCATCAGATTTATGTCGATCTTTCCCAGAAGCTATACGACATCAAAATTGAACTTCTGGATAAAATGGGACAAATGTAATTTCACATAACAAAAAAGCAGATTTTTGGGATTGATTCTTTCCCGAAAACCTGCTTTTTGTATTTCTACTGTTCCATTTGTCTTCCCAAAAATCCTGCTGCCGATTGAATCAGTTTCTGTTCCACTTCGCCCATCTTTGTCTTCGTATCAGCATTGAGTAAAATAACCGCTCCGATTACATCCCCTTCACTGATAATTGGGCAAATAGCTTCTTGAACATATTCACCATTGTCACCGTCAGCAAGTTGAATAAAACTTCTCTCGCCTTTTGCGGAAAGCACATTTTCCCGCTTTTCTATCTTTTCTTCCAATTCTCTGGACAGGCCTCTTCCCAGAAAATTTTTCATTCCTCCTGATACTGCGATAAACTGATCTCTGTCCGCAATCAACGCAATATGTCCGGAAACCTGGCTTAAACTCTCCGCATACTGCTTTGCAAAGGTACTCATTTCACCGATCGGCGAATATTTTTTAAGGAT
>JAQXIR010000120.1 GCA_029007885.1 Lachnospiraceae bacterium
GTCCGATTGCTCTTGCAACTTTGTCAAACGCTTCTCCAGCAGCATCATCACGCGTGCGTCCTAAAATTTCATATTCTCCGTAATCCTTTACCTTTACAAGGTGAGAATGTCCGCCCGATACGACAAGACACATAAACGGAGGTTCCAATTCCTTGTTCTCGATATAATTTGCACTGATATGACCTTCAATATGATGAACCCCGATTAACGGTTTATTCAGCGCAAACGCCAGTGACTTTGCAAAAGAAACACCTACAAGCAGCGCTCCAACAAGTCCCGGACCGTATGTCACCGCAATTGCGTTTATATCATCCCAGGTCATACCGGCATCAAGAAGTGCCTGTTCAACTACCTGGTTGATTTTTTCAATATGCTTTCTGGAAGCAATTTCCGGCACCACGCCACCGTACAATGTGTGTAAATCGATTTGGGAAGAAATCACATTGGAGAGTACTTCCCTTCCGTTTTTTACAACTGCTGCCGCCGTTTCATCGCACGAACTTTCTATTGCCAGAATTATGATATCATTCTTCGTTTCCATCCGTTTCCTGCTGATCAACCACCGGCTGCCATCCGTAGATTTTCCAGTGGTCATTCTCATCCTTTCTTAATAAAAAAACTTCATTCAGGGACTTCATGGATGTTTTTACCCTGATATAATATGTACAATACAATCTTGCAAACGAATATCCATCCACACTATAAAAATCCACATCCGTACTGACAGATGTCGCATAGTCGGAAATGGCATAGTCATTTTCCTGAAAAATTGTAATCTCACTCTTTAGATCCGCCAGATACTCTTCTTGCGACTTGTTTTCCCTAAGTTCCGAATCGTATAACTCCTGAATCTTCATTGCCAGTTGATAAAGTTCTTCTTCACTTAGTTTCTCATTGTGCAGACACTTGGTAATTTCGCTGTAATATTTTACAACCTCTTTTGGAGAGGGAGGGTAATTGTTGGTAAGATCCCTAAGAAGCAGATCCTGCACCTTTGAAACAGTAACATATTCTTCTTCCGTTTTTTCCTGATCTACAGAGCGATTGGAAATGTAGTAATAATATCCCGCTATCAGAAGAACTGCCAATAAAAGAAATATCATGCCGCGTTTTCCTTCAAACCGCTTCATTAGTCCCCTCCTTTCTTTCGTCTTTCTTTTGACTTTGTATTTTCCGTTAAGATTCTTCATCAAATAAAAGGTCTATTGTCTTGCCGTCTTTTCCTGCACAGGCACGCGGAAAAATCTTCCGAACATTATCCATAAACTCTTCCGGCCTTGTCAAAGACGGGCTAAAATGTGTCAGCCAGAGTTTGTTAACCTCGGCTTCTTTGGCAATTCGTGCCGCCTCATAGAACGTCATATGTTTATATTCTTTTGCCTTCTGTTCTTTTTCGGGTTCTCCGTACATTCCCTCTAAAATCAACAAGTCGGAGCCTTCCGCATGTTGTACAATTCCGGGTGTCGGTCTTGTATCTGTGCAGTATGTGACCTTAAGACCCCTTCGCGGGGCACCAAGTACCATATCAGGAGTTAATACCCCATTTTCCGTCTCAATTCGTTCTCCTTTTTGGAGACGGCTCCAGTACTGCTGTTCAATATTGTTTTTACGTGCCTTTTCAACATCAAACTTTCCGGCACGATCCACCAGAATACTGTATCCGTAACAAGTCACATTATGATTTACCCGAAACGCTTCTATTCTAAATCCGTCAAACAAAAAGGTCTGTTCTTTTTGTGTAATTTCCATGCAGCTGATTGGAAAAGGAAGTTCCGGAGCGATTACACGCAAAGCTGCCACTACTTTTTCAAGCCCTTTCGGACCGATTAAAAGCAGCGGCTCAGTTCTCTCCGCATTTCCCATCGTAAGGAGCATTCCCGGCAATCCGCTGATATGATCCGCATGAAAATGGGTAAAACAGATAATATCAATCGGTTTCGGGCTCCATCCTTTTTCTTTCAAAGCAATCTGCGTGCCTTCCCCGCAATCTATCAGAATACTTTTTCCATTGTAGCGTGCCATCATTGATGTCAGCCACCGATATGGAAGCGGCATCATTCCACCGGTTCCAAGCAAACAAATTTCAAGCATAATTACCTCTTATAATAATTCCACGGTATCTTCTTCGTTAACAGGAATCTGAAATTCGTCGGTGATTCTGTCAAAGCAAGCCTCACACAAGTCAAATTTCTGGGTTATTCCGTCTTTTTGGCTGAAATATCCCCATGTAAAATCACCGTGAAAACATCCTTCTCTTAAAAATCCATTTTCCGTTCTTAACCTTTTCCCGCAACAGTTACAGTACGCCTCCAGTAAATTCCCTTTATCATCATAATTTCTCATAGATGGTTCCTCCCATATGCATGTTCCCTTACATTATACATAGGAATCGACACTTTGGCATTGGGAATACTTGTCTTGCCTGTCTATCTTTTCCACATTATCATAGCATCTTCCCGCGGTTTTTCATAGAAATTCTTTCGAATTCCTTCCGAAATAAATCCAAGGCTCTCATATAAGTGAATTGCAGGAGCATTGCCCACACGCACTTCCAGGGTAAAGGCGCTAATTCCAAGTTCTTCCATTCCACGTCTTAAAAGCTCCGTGAGTAGTTTTCTTCCGGTTCCTTCATTGCGGCTTTCCTTTTTTACTACCACATTTGTAATCTCGCCTTCCCCCACAATATTCCTGACTCCGCAGCATCCCAGTATTTTTCCGGGCTGTTCCCTGTTTTCTGCCACAAGATACAGTGCATCCGGGTGTGCAATCATCTCCAAAAAGGACTGCTTATGCCATGGCATCGAAAATGCCTCTTCTTCCAAAACACAAACCTGATCAACGTCCTCAATCTGCATTGTTCTAACAACAATCATTGCATTGCCTCGATTCTTTCCCGCTCTGCCTGTGACAGACGCAGATACTCCGGTGCATGTTCTAAAGCAGTCTGTACTTTTCCCTCTGCAAACAGCTGTATGCCAAGCCATGCGATGACCGACGCTCTCTGTCTGTTGCAAAAATTCGGTGCAAAAGTATAGGGAACTGCAATTTCTCTTTCTATCTGCTTACAAAAAACCGGAACGCCGTCGCCGAGAAAAATAACTTCTCTCCCAAGTGAATTAATCTTTTCCAGAATTTCATCCAATGCTACTGCACACTGTTCCAGAATGCGGTTCATCCGATAAGTATCTCCCTGCTTCTGAAACTCATATAATCCGGTATACGTCTGATTTCTTCTCGCGTCCATCAACGGACATACGAGTTTATCTGTCCCAAACAAATTTCCTGCCAGTCCGTCTACTGTAGGAACCGGAACAATCGGTTTTTGAAGTGCCTGTGCCAGTCCTTTTGCCGTTGCACTTCCAATCCGAAGTCCCGTAAAGGAACCCGGTCCTGCCGCAAGTGCAATGGCATCTACTGTTGCAAGATCCAGTTCTGTCATCTTGCTTATCTCATCAAGCATCGGAAGTAATGTCTGCGAATGCGTTTTTTTATAATTCACGGTGTATTCCGCAATTGTTATCTCATCTTCGACAACTGCGACGGATGCCGTCAGTCCCGAACTGTCCAGTGCCAGTATCTTCATCTTTACGCCTCCTGATTTTGTTCAATCAGTATTTCCCGGTAATCATATCCCTTTGCCGGGTTCTTTCGAATTGTAATATCCACTCTCTTTTTCGGCAGAAGTTCTTTAATCAGTTCTGCCCACTCTACAAAACAAACTCCTTCTCCGTAAAAATAATCCTCATACCCGATTTCTTCCATCTCTTCAATATCACCGATACGATATACGTCAAAATGGTAAAACGGAATTCTTCCTTCATCATAAACCTGCACAATTGTAAAAGTCGGAGAGCAGATAGGTTCCTTTATGCCAAGCCCTTTGGCTACCCCTTGCGTCAGGACGGTTTTCCCGGTTCCAAGGTCTCCCGATAAGGTATACAGTTCCCCCGGCTTTGCCTCTTTCCCAATCTTTTCTCCCAATGCAAACGTTTCTTCTGCCCGAAATGTTTCGATTCGTTCCATGGCTGCTCCTTACTGCTTAATCTTAATTTTATCCGGTGCGACATGTGTGGAAATCATCTCAATCACTTCTTCTTTCTTTTCTCCCAAATCCCTTTTGGGGAAAATCCATGCATTCACTTTAGAAGTGTAAAGAAAAATACTTCGATTAGTCGATGTTGCTTTCTGTACCGCATTCCATTCCGTAAACTCCTGATATTCTCCCTGAGAAACCGTCACGCCGTTTTCATCCATTTTATAATGAAGCGGATTTTTAAATGCCGGATTGGAAAGCGCCTGTTTTTTTGCCCGCAGATAAAGACTGCATGGTGTGTATAACAAAATGATCGCTCCGGCAATCAGAAGATACCAATTTCCTCCGTAAGCACATGCTAAAATAATTAAAAGTGCTCCTACCACGTTCCCAAACATTCCCGAAAAGCTCATATAAGTGTGGTGAAGCATATAATCATATAATACGGATGTATTTATTTTTACATCAAATTCCGATTCCATATTTTCTTTTCTCCCGTCGACCTTCATTTCCCGCATAACAGGATTCATAATGTTTCATTATATACTAAAACCAAAAATGAGACAAGGCTGGACGCTTGTTTTTCGTCCAGCCTTGTCTTTTCTTTTCATTCTCTATTCATGACGTAAAGCCTCAATCGGGCTTAATTTTGCTGCCTTCTTTGCCGGATAGATTCCAAAGAAAATACCGACTGCTGAAGAAAAGAAGGTTGCTCCCAAAACAGTTCCCACGCTCACATGTGGTGCAAATCCAATCACCATGCATACTAAAAACGCTCCGAGCACACCGATAATAATTCCAATGACTCCACCGGTCAAAGATATTATTGCCGATTCTGACAAAAACTGTGTCATAATGGAAGATGTCCTTGCTCCGAGAGATTTGCGGATTCCGATTTCTCTCGTTCGTTCCGTCACGGAAACAAGCATAATATTCATGACACCAATGCCGCCGACAAGAAGAGAAATTGCCGCTACAAATACGACAAATATGGTAATATAGCCGAGTACTGAATTAATCTGTGTCATATAATCCGTAAAGTTTTCAAGCTGAATCAGGCCTTTTCCACGTATATTGTATCTGCCTTCCAAAAGTTTGATACAGCTTTTGGCCATATCTGCTGCATTCTCTGCCGAATCACCGATTACATAAAATCCGTTAAAATCTTCCACATAGAAGCCGTATTCCGCTCCCAAAGTGGAAATCGGCATTTCAATGGTGACTGATGAGTCCCCGAATGCATTCATGAGCATTGAGGAAGCCGGATCCTCTCTGACTCCGACAATTGTCATATCCTGTGAAATACCATACATGGAAACTTCAATGTCCATACCGATAACATTCGAAGTTCCGAACATTTTTACGGCATCTCCCTCCGAGATGACACAAACCTTATTTGCTGAATAATAATCACTTTCCGAATAATATCTTCCGCGTGCAATCGGATTGCTGCTGATAAATTCCATGCTCTCCGTTCCGGCAGAAATTACTGCTTCAAAACTGCCTTTTCGTCCGACTGCACTTCCATATATACCATATTGAGGGGTTACCCCTTTTACATGCGGAACTTTTTCTTCGATTGCCTCGAAGTCATCTTTATTAAAAGATATCATTTCCTCGTTCTTATCATCATTTACATACAAATAAATCTGACCGCCTGCCATATCATTCAATTCGCCGTTAACCTGAGCGGTCACACCGTTTCCGATTGAAATAATCATGATAACAGAGGAAATACCGATTATGATGCCAAGCATGGTTAAGACAGATCTACCTTTATTGCTCTTCAAGTTCATAATCGCAATTTTGATATATTCCCATAACCCAGACATAGTTTACTCACTTTCTGCAGGAGTGCCGTTTTCTTGCGGAATCGGCATTACTTCCATACCTTCCGTAATCATCGTAGAAATTTCTGTCATAACCTGGTCATTTTCTTGCAATCCACTTACAACTTCTGCATATTCATCAGAACTGATTCCGATTTCCACATTCTTTCTAACAACGATTCCGTTCTCAACTGCGTAAACAAAGTCACCTTCCTTATCGGAGTTTACAGCCTCAACCGGCACGAGCAGAACGCCTTTTGCATTCTGTGCATGAATCACTACTTTTGCCTCCACTCCCAGATAGACATCTTCATCCGCATTGGTAACTGCAATTTCTGCCGATACAACCGGCATATTATTGGCATTTAAGGTTGCCATATGATTAATCCTGGACACTTCGCCCTCATATTTCTTACCGGCTATTGTAATGTCCGCTTTTTGTCCTTCTTCTACCTTTGCAAGATCTGTCTTGGAAAGATTTACTGTAACATGAATCTGTTTGTTGCTTGCAACAGTCACTAATTGTCCGCCTTCTGCTACAGGTGCTCCTTCTGCTACTGCCATTTCTGTAATAACGCCATCAAACTCAGCCTTTAATCCGCCTTCCACCAAAGCTGTATATGCCATTGTCTGCTCATTTTTAAGTTGCGTTGCTTCGTTTGATGTTTTTTTCGCTTCTTTTGTCGTACCGGACATAACATTATCTTCTGTAGCCGCTTTTTGGGATTTCATTTCTGCTTTATATTCTTCCAAATTGGAAAGCGTCTCTTTGGCATCGTTAATCGTTCTTTGAATATCCACAAGATCTTTACTGATATCAAGTGTCTCTACCTGATACTGGTATTCTGCCATTTCATCCGTCACATCTTCTCCGTCTGCCTGACGTTTGGAAAGCTCCATCCCCTGTGCACTGAGAGCTGCTTTTCTGGCATTTCTCTTATCTTCCAGTTTGATTTCCTGATCTTTGATAAACGCCTTATAATCTGTTATCTGCTGTTCCAACACTTCCAGATTAACAGTTGCTTCCGTCAATTTTGCCTGTGTTTTGGCATTCTGATTGATTTGATCCTGATAAGTTCCGCTGCTTGTCAGTGCCTCTGCCTGCGCACTTTTGCCTGCAAGCAATAAACTTTGCTCATCAAAAGCAAGTAGTATATCCCCGGCTTTTACCGCCTGTCCTGCCTTGACCGGCACACTGCCGACAGTACCGGATATCTGTGAATAATATATCTTTGTAATATCGCTTTCTACTTTTCCGCTTGTTGTAATGGTAGATTCTACATCACCTGTCAATACCGATGCTGTACTTACCGGAAATTTTGCGTTTGCAGACGCAATTTTTGAAAAAATGATAAGAAGCAGAATCAACGCTGCCACACCGATTAATATGTACCGTCTTATTTTCTTTTTCCGAACTTCCTTCGGTAGTTCTTTAAACTTTACACGTGGCTTTTTCTCTTTTTTCTCTTTTTTCTCTTTTTTCTCTTTCTTTTCTTTTCCTGTTTGTTGCTTATTTTCTTCCATGCTATTATCCTCTCATTTATTTTATTAATGCGTATCAGATTCTATTCTGCCGTCCATAATCTTAATGACCCGTTTTGCCTGTGCCGCAATGTCATTGTCATGCGTAATCAATATGACAGTTCTACCTTCATTATGCAGTTCTTTGAGTATCTGCATAATTTCTTTACTCGATCCCGAGTCCAGATTACCGGTCGGTTCATCCGCCAGAATAATCGGTGGTGCCTGTGCAATTGCTCTTGCAATCGCCACACGCTGTTGCTGTCCTCCGGACATCTCTGCCGGCTTATGGTCCATTCTGTTTTCAAGGCCTACTTTCTCAAGTGCCTTTTTAGACAATTCGATTCTCTCTTTTTTCGAAACCCCTCTATAAATTAAAGGTAGTTCTACATTTTCCAATGCCGTCAAATTCGGAATCAGATTAAATCCTTGAAATATAAACCCGATTTCCTGATTACGAATATCCGACAGTTCATCATCCGACAAGTGAGAAACATCCTTCCCATGTAACATATAGGTACCGCTTGTCGGTACATCCAGGCATCCCAGCATATTCATGAGCGTTGACTTTCCGGAACCGGACTGTCCGATAATCGCCACAAATTCTTTTTCATGAATCTGAACACTGACATGGTCCAATGCCCGCACTTCATTCTCACCCGGATTGTAGATCTTGCAGATGTCACGTACATCCACCAATGCATTTGCATCCATTTGTTTTCCTCCACCTAATTACACGATATTCTTATCATCGTATTCATTAAAACATAAATATCGGCAACTTTCACCTTAATATTTCTTAAAAATTTCTGAACCTAACATTAACGCAGGCTTATAAAAAAAACGCCGGATGCCTTATCAGCATCCGGCATTCATTACTATAACGAATGAACCTTACTATTTTCTTCCATTTTTTAAAATAGGACTCAATTTTTTATAAACTAATAAAGTAACCAGGGAAACCAGGGAACCTTTCAGCAGGTTTAACGGTGCAACTGCAAACATCACAAGCGTTGTCACATCGGTAATTGCAGCATTCACTTTTGTTCCCATCGCAATAATGGTTTCCATATCCATTCCATATAAAACCGCAAAGGTCGGAAGCAGATAAACAGCATTAAACGCTGTTCCGAATATTGTCATTGCCGCTGTTCCTGCCACACAGCCAATCACTGCTCCTTTCTTTGTCTTTTTGAATTCATAAATAATGGAAGCAGTTAATATAAAGCTGCATCCTACTACAAAGTTTGCAAGGTCACCCACAAATGCCGTCGATGTTCCTTTAAATACCAGTTTCAGCAGAATCTTTAAAAATTCAATCATAACACCGGTTGCCGGTCCAAACGCAAATGCGCCGATTAATGTCGGAAGTTCCGAAAAATCAAGTTTGTAAAACGGCGGTGCAAAAGGTACTGCAAAATCCATCACATGTAGGATGGCTGCTATTGCGGAAAACATTCCAATCATTGCCATTTTTCTGGTCGAAAGGATTCTTTGCTTATCTCCGCGTTTTTTCTTTGCTACTTTTTCTGCCACATATGCAACCAGGAAGAGCATCAGTACGATTGCTAAAAATTCCAATACATAAGTGACATTTTGAGATACTTGGGTTAAAAAGCTGTTGTCCATTTGACAAACCTCCTATAAAAATATGATACGGAAAGTTCTTCTGTAACAACATCTCATCCTTCATGTTAAAAAAATCCCGATAGCAATGCTATTGGCACAATGCTATCGGGGCATAAAATCATAACCAGGATATGGTTTCTTCTTTCATCCAGACTGTACTGTCGGTTTTGGATTCGCACCAAATCAGCCGCCTTGGCGGGTCGTGGACTAACTGCCTGTTCAAGCAGCATCACCACCGGTAGGGAATTACACCCAACCCCGAAGAACTTTACCTGTTGCCTACTATAATCACTTTCTTCTCACCTGTCAAGCGTTTTCCCAAGTCTTTTAAACTCAATGACCGATTTTCATGGTAAGAGAGATTCTTTTCTTTGGAACATCCACATCTAATACCTGTACATCTACAATATCCCCGACGCTGACAGCTTCCAGCGGATGCTTGATATAACGGTCTGTAATCTGAGAAATATGAACAAGACCATCCTGATGTACCCCGATATCGACAAATGCTCCAAAATCGATTACATTTCGAACCGTTCCTTTTAATATCATACCCGGTTTCAAATCTTCCATATTCATGACGTCGCTTCGCAAAATCGGTAACGGCATGTCTTCGCGGGGATCTCTTGCCGGCTTTTCCAGTTCCTTCAAAATATCTGTCAGCGTAATCTCACCAATTCCCAATTCTTCCGCCATTTTCTTCACATTCGAAACTTTTGACAGAAGTGTCGTTTTATCTTCTTTTTCTTTCTTTTCTGTATTTTCTAAGCTTGTGCTACCAAAAGCCTGTGCAAGTGCCTTTCCCAT
>JAQXIR010000121.1 GCA_029007885.1 Lachnospiraceae bacterium
GTACAACAGTATATTAAAGAATTTACACAGGGTGCTTTGGAAAATGAAAACTATCCGAAAATTGTCAATCTGCATCATTTCATCCGGCTGCGCAATCTGATTGAGAAGGAACCTTCTGTTATCGGCGGAAAAAGTGATGAAAAATCTTTTAAGATTGAACCTACTGTTTTTCCGGATGCTACCTTTAAAAGTGATATTATGAAAGATGAGATTTTCGGTCCCATTCTTCCCATTATTACTTATATAGATCTTGATGATGTAATAGAATCAATTAAACAAAGACCTAAGCCGCTTGCCTGCTATATTTTCGGTAAAGATTCCGCTTTTATTGAAAAAGTGGTGTCAGAACTGTCTTTTGGCGGCGGATGTATCAATGATACGGTTATGCAGCTTGCAAATGAAAATCTTCCGTTCGGCGGAGTCGGCAGCAGCGGAATCGGTAATTATCACGGAAAACATAGTTTTGATACCTTTTCTCATGAAAAGAGCATCCTGATAAACCGCGGATTTTTTGATATTCCGTTACGCTATCCTCCCTATACGGAAAAATCATTCAAACAGATTCAGGGAATTTTAAAATAAGAAAGAATGCCCTTGTCAATCAGACACAGGGCATTCTTTCTTATTTTTTCATTTTACATTTCTAAAATTTTGCTTTCCAAATCCTTTTCGGACATCGCACCAATCATGGTATTTACAACTTCTCCGTTTTTAAACAGTTTAAAGGTCGGAATTGACATTACCTGATATGCTTGTGCAATGCTCATGTTTTCATCGATGTTGAGTTTTCCGATTTTTACTTTGCCGTCATATTTTTCTGCCAGTTTCTTAACAATCGGGCCCATCATTTTGCATGGTCCGCACCAGTCGGCGTAAAAATCAACCAAAACCGGTAAATCCGATTTTATTACTTCTTCTTCAAAATTATCTGCTGTAAATTTCATTTCCATGATAGATACTCCTTTTCTTTTGTATTAGTGTTCCCGAAAAATGATATATTTATAAATCGGGTTTCCTTTTGATGAAAATTTTTCTTCATATTCCGTCATGACATTTCCACGGTTCATCGTTTCATCATGATGCAGGTCATATGTGATGCCGGCTATTTCCCATCCTGCCGGTTTTACTTCTTCCACCGCAAAATCAAACAAATCCCTGTTGTCTGTTTTAAATTCCAACGTGCCGTCTGCTTTTAAAATATGGTCGAAACGTTCCAGAAATTGTCTGGAAGGAAGGCGTCTTTTGGCATGTCGGTCTTTCGGCCACGGGTCGGAAAAGTTAAGATAAATGCGTTCTACCTCTTCCTTATCAAAGACAGATTCTATTTCTTTCGCATCCATTAAAATAAATCGCAAATTATCAAGCGGTGTTTCTTCCATTTTCTGAACCGCCCGTAACAAAACACTGGAATATTTCTCAATTCCGATATAAAAAATATCAGGATTCTGTTTTGCCATATCCATCAGAAATCTTCCTTTTCCCATTCCGATTTCTATGTGAAGCGGTGCCGGTTGTTTCATAACCGTTTTCCAGTTTCCTTTCATCTTTTCCGGTTCTTTGATTACATATTCGCTTTTTTCAATTACCTCATCTGCACCCGTAATATTTCTAAGACGCATGAAATGTCCTCACTGTTAAAATTTGTATGAAAAATCTTCATTTATTGTACACTATTTGTGGGAGTATGAAAAGTTTTTGTGTTACTTTTGCAAAAAATAGTGTATGATAAAAAATGATTGCTAATTCTATTACGGGGATATCAATAATGAAATTTTTTACACATAAACATACAGCGTTTCTATCTGTTTCTGTAATGTGCCTTTGCATTTCTCTTATTCTTCCGCACATGACGGCTTTTGCCGAAACGGATTATTATGCGGAAGCAGAAGCAAGAAAATCTTTACCGATTGAGACAAATGAAATTGAAAACTGGCCTGTCGGACCGGAAATCGGTGCCGAGTCCGCCATTTTACTGGAAGCAAATTCCGGTGCCGTTCTGTATGCCAAAAATATAAATGAACAACTCTATCCGGCAAGTGTTACCAAAATCCTGACCGCCTTAATTGCTGCGGAAAAATGTGAAATGGATGAAATCGTAACTTTTTCCAGTGACGCAATTCACAGTATCAACTGGAGAGAAGATGCAAATATGGGAATTAATGTCGGAGATCAGATTACCATGGAGCAGTGTTTATACGGGCTTTTGGTCGGCTCTGCCAATGAAGCAGCCTATGCAATTGCGGAACATATCAGCGGCGAAGGAAATCTTGATGGCTTTGCTGCGCTGATGAATGAAAAGGCAAAGGAACTAGGCTGTACCAATTCCAATTTTGTAACACCTAACGGGATTCATGATGAAAATCACTATACTTCTGCACACGATCTGGCATTGATTGCACAAGCTTTCTTTTCTAATGAACTGCTGACAAAAATGTCTTCTACGACAAGTTACCAGATTCCAAAGACTGCAACTCAGCCACGGGAAGATATGATTGTATGGGCAAAAAGCAAACTTTTACCCGGAAAGGAATACGCATATGAGCCACTTCTGGGTACAAAGACAGGATATA
>JAQXIR010000122.1 GCA_029007885.1 Lachnospiraceae bacterium
CGCAAAAACAGTTCTCAATTGCCTTATATATTTCTTATTTTTATAGTTTCTCGATTCCGTCAAACAGATAGCGCTGGCGTTTAAAGGTCAGGTTCAGCAAAAGAGAAAGATACTTAATTACGATTGCCAAAATTAAGAACAGCCCCAGAAACGAAAAGGACAAGAAGAGAATCGTTGTTGTCCATCCTACAATTGCAATTCCATTGAAGTAAATAACAAGTGCATAAATTGCAGTTAATGCCATTACTACTGCCATAAGAGTTGCCATGATTGCGGCAATTCTGTAGCCGATGTCTGTAAAGAGCAGTAACGAATCAATTGCGACGCCTCTCCGTGTACGCTGCTCCTTTTTATCATGGTGATAATTTGCCTTTTCTTGCGGCTCATATTCCAAAACCTTCATTTTCAAGCCACAATTTGCATACAGAGCCTTTCTGTAGGGAATCGTGCGGTTTAAGGACTGCATCCTGTTAATCCCGCGTCTTGACAGAATGCGGAAGTTATCAGATTCTAGTTTATACTCCATACCCGAAAAACGATTAAATAAAGAATAGAATGCGTTGGATGATTTCTTCTGTTTTCCGGCATCGGCACAGCAAACGATATCAAAGTCCTTCAAGCATTCCTCATACACTTTTTCTATCATATCTTCCGGGAAATTATCGACGCACTCATCAAATTCCAATACAAAATCACCGATAGCCAAATCACGGCCTGCGTTCATTGCCACTTCCATTCCCTGATAATAGCTCATATGGAGAATCGAAATAGAAACCTGTTTAAAGTCCTCTTTACATTTCCGTACAATACTCAGATACTCCTGCGATGTTTCATCATCTACACAAATTAATTCAAAATGCAGAAAATGTTCCGACAGATTCCTGCAGATTCTCTCTAAAAAGGCCTTAAGCCGTCCGGCGCTTTTCGCACTGTTAAGATAAATAACCGCTGATATAAAGTTTTTTTCAAGTGTCTCTTTTTTAATCGTATCCACACTGCTTCCTCCACAATCCTATTTCTGCAATACTTCATCCAAATCATAAACGGTATTGATTTTTCCGGACAATACGCTTACAAATGTCGGTTCTTTCGAAAATGTCTTAATGACTGTCGGTCTGGAATCATCAATTTCTGTCGTCTTCAAAATCGGTTTCATGGAAAATAATGATTTCTGATAAAAAAAGCCATATTCTTCTCTCAAATACTTACGTGCTAACGATGACATATACGGCCATGCACTCTCAGGTTTTGCCACACATTCATTGCAGTTGCCCAGTTCCAGTTTGCTGCACATTCCACCGCTTTCCTTCTGACACGGGAACTGCGGTGTCTCATCATAACTTGTCGCATGCGGTGTAAAAGTCACAGAAGTTAAAGAATGCATTCCCGTCTTTCCAAACGGCATAATAGAGAAAAACGGACCATCCATAACCGTAATTCCCTTTCCCTTTAGTTCCTCTGTAACATCACACAGAATAATCTCACACAATTCATACTTAATCGAAAACGGCTGATATTTAAGCATTTTTAAAATCTGATTCACCGATGCATAAGTGGCATTTAAAACAAAATCGCTTTCATACGTTTCGTTGTTTTGTAACTTTACGATATAATGTGTGTCAGTTTTTTCAAATCCCGTAATATTTGCCCGATACTGTATTGTAACGAGCGGATATTTTTTAAGTTCCTCAATAAAAAAGTCCCTTAAAATCATTGCATCATACGTATCTTCTCTTGTCAGAAACGCCCCGTCACAAAGCCCCGGCTTAAAATAACGTTTCGGACTGACTTCTTCACAGAAAATCCCGGCATCCTTACAGAATTTTTGAAATTCCGCTGCATTTGTCCAGGAAAACTGGGAAGATGTCGCATAAATTTGTTCAAACTGATCATGAATGCAAAAACTGTAATCCTCATGAAACCGGTTATAATACCCTGCCGATTTTACTGCAGTTGAAAGAGAACGCGGATAATGGTATCCCATATGCACTCTCGCCTGATTAATATAGGTCGCCCGCATGAAGGGGGCCGGATCCTTTTCAAGTACCAGAACCTTTTGCCCCTGTTTTGCACAAAACAGCGCTGCATATAATCCGTAAAGACCTGCTCCAATGATTATTTTGTCATATACCATATCTGTTTTCCACCTATCAGTTTCATTCTTATATGTCCCGTACTTCCTAAATATCTCCGCAATCAGTAGCGGCCATGCCAAAAATACCGGGAATAAATAGCGGAACAGGCAAAATGCCGGTGTCGCTATCATTACTGTAACCCATAAAACCACAAACGGTACTATCGCGATGATTCGCTTTGGAACCTTATTTTTCAGATACAATAATATGCAGATAAAAACTGCTGCCATCTGCACTGCCATACTGCTTAGCATGCAAAAAAGCGGCGCTTTCCTCGCTGCTAAAATCAGTTTTTCAAATATCTTTTCCAAGGAAATTCCCGTTACATTTCGTATGATATCAATCTGTTCCACTCCCAGAGAATTTTCGGCAACTCCCTGCGTGCAGACCGTATTGGTCTCCCCATAGTGCCAGTATCCGGCAGTCTGCATCAAATAGGCTTTAACATAATCGGAAAAGTTATCCTTGCAAAGGTGTGCCCATACCTTGATGAATTCTCCCTTATGCTCGTTTAAAAATGCATCATTAAATGCTTCGTCAAATTTATATGGATCGGTATAGCCCGGCTCGTACACTTCTTTTACTCTGGAAATCGGCATCAGTTCTTCCAAAAATTCCTGATCCTTGGCAGAGATTTCGCCATCATTTGCAATGACATAGCCAATCTGTTGTAACGGTATGGAAGCCGATTCCGCAAATGACTGCTTTTCAATCCCAAGTCCTCCGAATACTGAGACTTTGACAAGTACCATCATAATAAACACACTGCCAAATACTGCAACCAATTGTTTCCATCTTACGCGATATCCCGCAAGAAGGCAAAGTGCCAAAACTGCCACCATATAAGTTCCGTTATTACGTAAAAAAATTGTCAATAAGCAGATAAGGGCAAAATAAACGCACTCTCCCTTTTTTTGCAACAGTTGTCCGTTTGTCTCTACGATTTCATAAACTTTGAGTACCAGAAGCAATACCGCACAGCTAAACAGTACGTCCTTCGTAAGATAAATGGAATACATGGCTACTATCGGATGAAAAGCTAAAAACAGAAAGGATACGATAACCCACTGCTTTTTTACTCCTCTGCGATACATCCAGTATAGAAAATAGCTCAACACAAGTGCAAAG
>JAQXIR010000123.1 GCA_029007885.1 Lachnospiraceae bacterium
AGAGGCGGATGTACATCATGTTTCTGATTCCACCATACCCTGTCAAGAGAAAATCGTTCTCCTTCATCTACCTGCAGATAGGAAGCGATATCACTGCCTGTAATCCATCCCCCTTCGTTCTGATGGATTTCTACCTGATTCAAATCCCAAAAGATATAATCCTCTGTTCCGTTTGCAAGTCCGTAAGAAAAATATTCATCCCCTGAAAGTCCCGTATAAGAGCAATAAAAAAGCCAGAAACCCAGATGCAACAATAAAATGACTGCAAACAACAAATCTGTTTTTCCTATCTTGAATGATATTCTCTTCATAGTTTCCTAAATCACTTTCTTAATGTATAGACGTAAGTGTACAGTCTTCTTCCCATCCGGAAAATCGTCAGTTTTTTCTTTGAAATCCCTACCGGTGGTATTTGCATATGCTTTAACCTTTTTTTGATTTTCTCTTTAAGACCCGGAAATTGCCTCCTGTATTCCCGGTAAAATAGCGATATATCTTTCTTTGCAAGATAAGAAATACAGGCATCAAAGGAATATATGGCATGCAGGATAAAAAATCCGTTTTTTAAATAATTTCCTACCACACCCCGGCTTAACAAAGTCTCATCTTCCCTCACAAATTCGTAAATTCTGCTAATTGCATCAAGGGCTGTAAACCGGTCAATCCGGTAAGAATACATAACCGAGCCTGTCCGTTTCGCATAAACAAATAATGCCTCTTTCAGGAATCGTACACTCTTAACTTTCGAAAGACATTTCATAATAAACTCTACGTCTTCTGCGAAAGCACACCCTTCCGTAAAGTAAATGGTATTTTCCTTTATTATCTTACTCTTTATGGCAAAAGACCCCAGCCTGACACGAGTTTCACCAAGCAATGCTTTTTCAAAAAATACTTCGTAGGGAAAGTCACCTTCTGCTGTATTCTTTTGCGAAATGCTCTTCTCCCCGTTCTGTGTAATAAAATAACGCCATGCAACCAGCTCCGGCTTATCCGCAATGTTTTCTTTAACGGTTTGAATCAGATTCGGCATGAAGAAATCATCTCCATCGCAGAAAATGAGATATTCTCCTTTTGCCCGCAAGATTCCTTCATTCCTTGCCGCGCTGACACCCTTATTTTCCTGCGAAACAACAGTATAAGCACACGTTGCCCGCTCCTTCAAAAATGCCTCTGCTTTTTCCTTGGTGTGATCGGTCGAACCGTCATCAACCAGAATAATCTCGCACGCTTCCATAGGATTTTCTAAAATGGACTGCAATGTTTGCAGAATATAATCTTCTATGTTGTAAGCCGGTATGATAATGGAAAACAGCATTTCCTCCTCCTCAAACTTCTATTCCTCTTCCAAATATATTTTCTGCAGTTTTTTTGCGCAATTTTTCATATCATAATCGTTAAGACTACCGGTTGGTGTTACATGATTTTTCTTATTCAAAATTGCGTCTACCCAGACCTGCAACGGTTCTCTTAAATCGCATACCGTAACAAGCTCAGTTAAGCGGACACTTTCCGGAACTTTATCGGAAACAACGCAACGAACTCCTATACTCTGCGCTTCTATTAAAACATTACCAAATCCCTCCCACTTGGAAGGAAACAGGAAAACATCCATTGCCTTCATCAAAGCCGGAACATCTGCCCTATTCTCCAGCATAATGACTTTGTCTGTAATTCCTGCCTGCGATATCATTCTTACGATTTCTTCTTTCTTTCCGCTTCCGCCTACTAAGAGTAACCGGGCATTCGGTTTTGTTTTTAACAGTTCACAGAATACCGCAACAATCATCTCGTGGTTCTTTTGAACATGATATCTTCCCACATGTCCAACTAAAAACTCATCCTTTTTTATACCCAGTTCTTTTCGTTTTTACTCTCTATCATATAAATCCGGGCAAAAACGTTCCATTTCTATACCATTATTTACGGTAATTACCTGATCGGTTGAAAACAGTTCTCTCAATTGCCGGTTCATGGTATCATGCAAAGCAATCAGTCTCATTCCATGTTGATTAACCAGACGTTTTACTTCCCGATACTCAAAGTATTTTTGTGAAATTCCGGGGTTCTTCCTAAAAAATCGTTCCGGAACATTATGCACCGTATATAGAAGTTTCATATTCAGTTTTTTAAGCGGAAGAACCTTTAAATAGTGCCCGATATGCAGATGGACATGCAACACATCCGGCTTTTCCCTCAGAATGATTTTACGCAAATAATAATACCGTGAAATTCTTCTGATTATCTTTTGTACAAAGTTCAAATCTTCCCTGTTTCCGTATTTGAGTTCACTCAAAAATATAATCGGAATCCCATGTTCCTGTAAGACCTTTTCGTTTACGGAATCATAATGCTTGCTTAAGGCAATAATCTTCATATCGATTTTTTCCTGCTCCATAAGCAATGCATAATCGCGCACCATTGTTTCTGCGCCGCCTGTATTCATGGTAGAAATTAACTGAACGACTTTTTTCAAAATTTATCCCCATTTCTTATTCATCATCACTGTAAAACTTCCAATTTGCCATTTCATCAATATAGCGCTCCGCAAATTCCAGCACAACTACATCCGGTGCAAATTCTTCAAATTCCGCTTCTGAGAATTTATTCCGGTGTATAAAATAACTGTATTGATAATCTCCCCTGATATATGGCATCATTGCTGTCCGAAAAGAGTCTCCCACAAAAGCAATCCGCTCTTCATACTTTGCCGATTTATTGATTCGGCTTCCATCCGAAGAATCGGCAAACGGATATTGCTCTAAAGCATATCCCTTTTCATTCTCGCCGTAAGATTTCATATTCAACATTTTTGCAAGATCCGAAGAGCATCCCGCTTCTTTAAGCGAAATTTCTTTGACAGAAACATAGGACAATTCCTTGATGCCTTCATGCAGGCTGTCTTCCAGCTGCCCATAAGCAACATATGCCCCCAGAAGAGTCCAGTGTGTATCCGTCTTATAATATAATGGATATTGCTCTTTATACTGTAGCATCTTTTCCTTGGGATATATAACCTCAATTTCTGCATTTTTTGATAGATAATCTACAAGAATATCACATTTGCTCTGCCCATCCATTACTTTGATAAAGTCCGGCATATATTCGGAATAAATTTCTTCTTTATTGGACGGAATCATTAAGATAAGACGGATTCCCTTTTTATCCAATGATTCATTTAAGTATACAAGATTCTCTTTGATGCTTTCAAGTTCTTCCTGTGAAACGGTTACTGTTCGTTTATATTCACCGACTGTGTCCCCATCATCATTTACCGCACCATCATAAAACAGCCAGCCGTCTTTCCCGGGAATTACTTTGTCAACCTCGGATTCTTTGAATAGACGGTAGGTCATCGTATTTAATGACGATACCATACTTTCCTTAAAAGGTAGATGATCGTCCAGCCAGTCCTCGAACCGTCTGGGATATTCACGATAAGTTTCTAAAGACAGTGTCGGAAAGTCTGCCAATGCACGGTTTTCACTACTCTCTGTATCCGTCCCGTAAAAAAGCCATGCGATATTGGGCAGAAGAAACAAGATAATAAATAATATCCTCCACAGATTATTTTTCCATTTCTTCATATTTTCTCCTAAAATCTGAAATAAATGAACGGATTATACGCATTTCCTGCAAGCATCATGAGCGACAATACTGCAATCAAAAAGCAATAAATTATTTCTGCATAACTGTCTTTCAATTTTTGATCCAGTTTGCTCTTTTTCAGAATATATGGAATCAATCCGCTTCCTGCTGCCGCTAGGATAAAAAGAATCAATGTCTTTTTGTCAATAATCTCCCATATGGAATAATCTGATATCCGATATCTCCATGGGAGAATCATCCGTTTGATACATGCAAGTGCTTTAGAAACATCGGTCACTCTGAATAAAACCCAGCCTCCGACTACGGCAAGCAGCGTATACAACCATCCGAGCAACGTATGTTTATCAAGCAATTTTTTAAACCCGATTCGTTCCACAATGATGAGTATCCCGTGATACACTCCCCACAGCAAGAAATTCCATTCTGCGCCATGCCAAAAACCGGTCACTGCAAAAACAATAAATAGGTTTATATAAGTTCTCCTTATTCCCTTTCGATTTCCCCCAAGCGGAATATACAAATATTCTCGGAACCATGTTCCAAGCGAAATATGCCATCTTCTCCAAAACTCTGTCACAGATTTTGACAAATACGGATAGTTAAAGTTCTCCAGGAATTCAAAGCCGAACATTTTTCCAAGTCCGATTGCCATATCCGAATATCCTGAAAAATCATAATAAATCTGCAATGTATAACATAACGCACCAATCCATGCATAGACTCCCGTCAGATTATTTAATTCGAGTCCGTATATCTTATCCGCACACTCTGCCAAAGTATTGGAAAAAATAACCTTCTTTCCAAGCCCATATAAAAAACGCCGGATTCCCTCCGCTGTTTTTTCAGCAGTAACCACCCGATTTGTAAGTTGTTCATTAATATCGACATATTTTACAATCGGTCCTGCTATCAGTTGCGGAAAAAAGGAGATATAAAGAGCAAGATTGATTAGGTTTTTCTGCGGTTTATACTTTCCTCTGTACAGGTCAATCACATATGAAATTGCTTGAAAGGTAAAAAAGGAAATCCCGATTGGCAATGGTATTTCCCGATAATGCAATATTTCTTTCCCCGTTAATTGCATGATAGTTTCTATCAGCAGATTAAAATACTTAAAATAAACTAAAAGTCCCAGATTTATCAAAAGATTAACGATTAAAAGCAATCTTTTATGCTTCGCCCTGTCAAACGCCATGCCGTACAGCCAGTTAATCAGAATGGAAAACATCATAAGCAGAATGTACACAGGCTCTCCCCATGCATAAAAGAAGAGACTGACAAGCAGCAAAAATATATTCTGATACTTTTTACCGCAAATACGATATCCAATTACCGTGAACGGTAAAAAGAGCCACAAAAATATCATTGAACTGAATACCATCTGCCTGACACCTTTCCTCAAAAGTTTTCCATCGATTTCCTCTCCTAATATAGCATTATTTGTGGTTCTAATCAATAAATTCAGAAGATTGCCTAACGACTCTCTCTTTTTTCCCGTCATACCATATGTTATAATTAGTTCAATAATTCTTTTATGTATAGCAGATTCCCAAGAGGAGAAATCAATATGAAACTTTCCATAATTGTTCCGACATATAATCACGAAAAGTATATTGTCCAGGCACTTGACAGCATTCTTGCCCAGAACATCCGGTATCCTTTTGAAGTACTGGTAGGGGAAGACTGTTCTACAGACCATACACGTGAAATTTTGAAAGATTATGAAGCCAAACATCCCGGCATTTTCACCATCTTCTA
>JAQXIR010000124.1 GCA_029007885.1 Lachnospiraceae bacterium
GCATCCCGATATTCTTCCAGTTCTTTTGTAATTTCCTCAAAAGACTTACCTTGTTCTTCCAGTTCCATTGCCCGTAAAGCAATCTGGCTTTCCCCACAGGATGCCGACTCGGAATCTATCACAAAAATCTTCTTATCGGAATTCTTTTCTTCATACATATTTTTTGCAAGTACCGCACTGTTGTAACTTCCACTGAGTTTTGAGGAAATCGTCACGACATAAATCCTCTCTGCTTCTGTTTCAAAACTATCTAAAAAAGCCTGTGGCGACGGGCAGGAAGACTTCGGACATGTCGGACTTTGGGCAATCATGGTAAGAAGGTTTACAATATCAAGCTGTTCATTGTCTACTAAATGCTGTCCACCCACTTCCAGGCCGAACGCAATCCTTTCAAATCTTTTATCTTTTGCAAATTCTTCAGGTAATTCGCAGCTGCTGTCCGCTACAATCTTATATTCCATAATCTTCTCCATTCCTTCGTATTTCGAAACGTAGTTTTCATTACTACTTATAATAGCATGCGCTTTTGCGTTTTGTAAAGTAAATTGCCATATTTTTCAGTTTTTTTCACAACATGCTTGTTTTTTGATTCCTATTCACTCTTCAATATGGTAATATATACTAGTATATTTCATAATATGAAGATGTTGAGCAAGGCAGTGTGCAGAAAAATTTTCTGCTAAGGTCCTTGAAAAACGTCAGCACTTGGATTTTTCAAGTATCACGCCGAAAAATCCATAGTACTGTTACGTTTTTCACGGAGCGAAAGCATGCCTTTAAGAAAGTTTTTCTGCACACTGCCTTGTGGCAAACTATCAAACCTTAAATACACTTGTAATATATAGAATGAGGTAATAGAAATGATTTTATGTAATATCACAGACCGCAAAGATTTCATGGGAAAATTATTGGGAAGTGACTGTTTTGATGCCTTTCTGCTCGGTGAGGCTGTCATTCACACGGCTTCTTCCTATGTGATTGACGGCCGGATTAATCCGGATTTCTTTACAAAAGAAGAACTTGAAGATCCTGAAATTGTACCTTATGAATATGCGGAATGGAAAAATATTCGTCCTTTTTGTTTTGACCTGATGAAAGGGAAAAGAACTCCTACTTCTTTTCAGTTTGTCCTTTATTTGAAGCCGGAAAACATGCAGAAAGTTCTTTCCCGTCTTGATTCTGATGAGGATACTTCTTTCATCCGCTATATGGTTATGAATATTAAATTTGATGTATCGTCTCTGTGTGTCACTTCCGGCATTTCGTATCGTACTTTTTCCGTGGATAAACAGCCGGAATCTCTCTGGGACCATACGTTAAAGCAGTTTTTAGACAATAAACAAATCTCCTACGATTTGCCGCTTTAATTACTTTTTCATTTTAGGTGCAAAAAGCAGGCTTGCCAGATATCCAAAAATCAGTGCTGCGCTTGTTCCGACAGCGCCTGCTTTAAACCCTCCTGCAAAAAGTCCCAAAAAGCCTTGTTCGTCAATTGCTTCTTTTACCCCTTTCATTAATACATTTCCAAATCCTATTAATGGCACCGTCGCGCCGGCTCCCGCATATTCGGCAAGCGGTTCAAAAATACCGAAGAAGTTCATAACCGCTCCCAGACACACTAGCAATACCATAATCCTACCGGGCATCATTTTAGTTTTTTCCATTAAAATCTGTACCAGTGCACATATCAGCCCGCCTACCCAAAATGCATTTATATAGTCCATATGACTCCTTTCCGCCCATAAAAAAAGCAGATATTTCTATCTGCTATTTTTTGCACTTTCTTTCAATTTTATTCCTATATCACTGCTTTTCTTTCTGCGGCAGTTGTGCAAGGATAACAGCCAGAAAAACAAGCGCACATCCAAGCAACTCTTTGGCGGAAAGTTTTTCATGCAGAATCACCCAGCCTGCAAGTGCCGAAAACACCGATTCCAATGACATAATCAGACATGCCACCGTAGGCTCAGTATGTTTCTGTCCCAAAATCTGCAACGTATATGCCACGCCGCATGACATAACACCTGCATAAAGGAGCGGAACATACGCCGCCAAAATCTGTGTTATCTGCGGGCTTTCAAACAAGGCCATAAAAACAGCACTGATAATACCACTGACAAAGAACTGGATGCACGAAATTGCAATTCCGTTTCCTCCGGGTGAAAAATGGTCAATTACTAAAATATGGAAGGAAAACAGCACCGCACAGACAAGTACATATAAATCTCCTTTGTTAATCGTTACATGTCCGGAAATACAAAGCATGTAGAATCCTATCACCGCAATAATAACGCTGAGCCACATAAGAGGCGTAACTTTCTTATGTAAAAAAACACCCAAAATCGGCACCAGAACAATATAAAGTGCTGTAATAAAACCTGCTTTTCCAACGCTTGTGTTTACAATTCCAAACTGCTGAAAAGTACTGGCACTCCACAAGAAAAAACCGCAGACAATTCCACCCAGTATTGTGTTTTTGCGGTACATTTTCGTTTCTTCCTGTGTTCGTTCTTCCTTTTTATCCCTACCAAACACTAAAATTACCGGTATCAGGACGATGCCTCCGATTAAAAACCGGATGCAGTTAAACGTGAACGGACCGATATAGTCCATCCCCACACTCTGTGCGACAAACGCGATTCCCCAGATAAATGCTGTTAAAAACAGTTCTGCCACACTGATTACTTTTTTATTCATAAAACTTACCTTTCATCTTCTGTCGTTACATTTGATGCAATTTGTGCAACAATCTTTCGGATTTCCTGATTTTCACAGTCAATCACAAGATCTGCATATTTTTCATAAAGCGGACTTCGCTCTTCATATAAATCTTCAAGCGTCTGACCTGTTTTGAGTGCAACGCCGCGCTTTGTAAGGTCTCCCAGGCGCTCCTTTATGGCATCACACGAAAGTTTCAGATAAACAACGATTCCTGTTTCTCTTAAATGCTGCATTGCCTCTTTTCCGTATACGGCACTGCCTCCGGTAGCAATGACACTATCGGTCATATTTAAGGATGCATTTACACGATTTTCCACTTCCAAAAATCCCTGAGTGCCCTTTTCTTTAATAATCTCATGGAGCAGTTTCTTTTCTATCTCCTGAATGCAGATATCTGAATCCACAAAACGCAATCCCAGATTCTTTGCCAGAACAACTCCGACCGTACTTTTTCCGGCTCCCGGCATCCCGATTAAGACAATGTTCCTTTTTTGATTCTTTAATACAGGCATGCAATAACTTCCACTTCACAGAGAACATTTTTCGGCAACTGTTTTACTGCCACGCAGCTTCTGGCCGGTTTCTGCGTAAAATATTTCTCGTAAACGCTGTTAAAAGCCGCAAAATCATTCATATCGGCAAGAAAACAGGTTGTCTTTACAACATTTTCGTATCCGCATCCTGCTTCTACCAGAATCGCTCCAATGTTTTTCATGACCTGCTGTGTCTGTTCTTCTATTCCCTTAGCTTCGATTTCTCCTGTTTCAGGATTAATCGGAATCTGTCCGGATGCAAATAACAGTTTATCTGCTATCACTCCTTGTGAATACGGTCCGATTGCTGCCGGAGCTTTATCCGTTGCAACTTTTTTAATCATAACTTTCTCCTCCTCGTTAACAATTTTCTTTGGTGTCTATGGTTCTTCGAATTCCACGGTTACATAAAACCCCCGCTCATTCCGGACAATCTTTGATACGGTTCCTTCTCTTGCAAGAAGACGTTCCCGAAACGGGTAATTGCCGGACATTGCAAGTGAGGGATCAATGGTATAATAATAATTACTCGGCAAAACACCTTCCGTAATCGTCACATGATCCCCTTCCTGTAAAAGTCCGTGGCGTTCCATCTTAAATTCCATGGTTCTTTTTTCTGCCATCTGCTTTCACACCTTACTGTCATATTTTTCAATTTCTTTCCTATTATAAGCGGATTACCGCAAATATACAAGATATGTCCGCAAATTGCTTCCTTTCGGATTCTGTTTATACCCCTTCTATGACAACTGCATGCGCGATTCCGGGAACCGTCTTTCCTTCATTAAAACTCACCTTACTAAGCAATGCTCCCGTTGGTACAAATAATACCTTTTTCCAAGTCCCCTCTTCCAGTTTTCGAAGAATATAAGCGGAAAGCACAGCTGCCGCACAGCCGCATCCCGAGCCGCCTGCGTGTGTATCCTGCGTTTTATCGTCAAATATCTCAATCCCGCAGTCCATGTGCCTGCCTGAAATATCAATTCCCTTTTTCCGCAAAAGATCAAGCAGTGCCGTCTGTCCGACCAAGCCAAGATCCCCTGTGATAATGCGGTCGTATTCTTCCGGTTTTGTAGAAAAATCTCTCATATGACGATAGATAACATCTGCCGCTGCCGGGGCCATACATGCTCCCATATTCATTGAGTCTTTCAGACCGTAATCTACAATTTTTCCTGACGTAATACCGGTAATCACAGCACGTGCGCCTTCTTTTTTCTTGTTTGATAAGAGAAAAGCTGCGCTCCCCGTTACTGTCCAGGATGCCGATAGAGGACGCTGGTTACCATACTCAAGCGGATAACGAAATTCCTTTTCTGCACTCGCGAAATGACTGGAAGTGACACACATGACATAATCTGCAAAACCACCCGCAATCGTCATACTTGCAAGGCTTAGTGAAAGACCGCATGTAGAGCATGCTCCATATAATCCAAACAAGGGTATCTCAAATGTCATAATTCCAAATGTCGAAGCAATCGATTGACCAAGTAAGTCACCAGCAAAGAGGTATCTCACATTTTCGCTCCTGAAATCTGCCTTTTGAAGTGTTGTATAGATTGCATCTCTCTGTAATGTGCTCTCCGCATCTTCCCAGTTTTCACATCCGTTTAAATCATCTGTGAGGACAACATCAAAAAGATCTCCCAGGGGACCTTTTCCTTCTTTTGTCCCCACAACGGAAGCACTTTCTATCAGATAAACCGGTTGTTTGAAATGAATGCTCTGTCTTCCCAATGCCTGTGGTTGATTCTTTTCCGCTAAATTTTCTGCTTCCTGTCCCTTCGGTTTTCCATCCTTTTCTTTGTACTGATCATAAATAGCCATAGTGATATCCCTCTTTTTGAAATTTCTATCCTGTTACTTTACTGCACTTGCAATAAAGTACAGCACTCCTAATACCCAGCTCGTAAAAATACCGTATAAGATAACCGGCCCGGCAATCGTAAAGATTTTAGAACCAACCCCAAAAACCTGTCCTTCTTTTTTATATTCTATTGCAGCTGCCGAAACGGAATTGGCAAATCCCGTAATCGGAACAAGTGCCCCGCCTCCTCCGAATTTCACAATGGAAGGATAAATATTAAGTCCTGTCAAAAGAACGCTCAGGAATACAAGAATCAAAGAGCACCAGCTTCCTGCCGTATCTTTGTCCAGGCCCATTCCTTCTGCATAATTTAGGATAAACTGTCCGATACAACAGATGATTCCTCCTACCAGAAACGCTTTCAGCATCTGAAGCCACAGATTATGCGTCGGTGTAATTTCTTTTACATACTCCTGATACTCTTTTTCCCTTTCAATTTTGTTTTCCTTTTCATTTTCCATCATCAATCCTCCAAAATTCTGTTGTTCTTGGCGAAGTTTTCCATATAAAATATGGGGTTATAAAGGAATTTGCATATCTAATTGCAGGCTGTTACGAAACGTTGGTACTTAATGAGCGATTTTTGCGAATTTAGTACCACTACGTTTCGTATGAAGCGAAAGCGCGTCTGCAACTAGATATGCAAATTCCTTGTTATTTAGTTATTGTATATAGAACCCTTTTGCAAAATACAAAAGACTTCCCAGCGCTTTTGCAATTGCCATAAAAAGAATCGTAATTCCAAGTCCGTGGCGGAATCCGATTCTTCTTGCAAAAATCGGAATAGAGTTAAGCATCTCCGCAATCGCAAGTGCCAGACATCCGACGAAAGTACCTGCAAAAAAGCCGTAAATAATAAGAACAGCTACACCGCTTCCCTGCAGATGCAAAAAAGGCTTAATAAATGGGTCAAATACGCTGATAATATTTCCCAAAATCGTCCCCAGTACTACCATCTCTTCGTATAAAAATACTCTTTCACCGGTATGCGTTTTCCCGGCAAATCTCGGTATCAGACCAACTGCAATTAGCGATGTAAAAACGCCTCCCGAAACCCCGACTCCTGCTGCCACGCCGAATACGGCAAGAAAAACATGCTTAAGAAACGTCAATTGTTTTTCCCTCCCTGTCCGCGGTTTCGATTAACGCATCATTTACCTCCCGCTCATATACCCGCATTTCTACTTCAATCGGAGTAGGGTCCTTTGTAATCCTGCGTCCTCCGATATGATTAAAGAAAAGAATGATTCCGGATGCAAGTCCGATGGAATAGGCAACTTCAAGAATGGTACAGCCGTTTGATGGTTCTCCCATAATCAGTTCATGAATCTTTGAAAAAAGTTCCTGAATTCCGATATCATTGTGAAATGCCATAATGGTAAATGCGGTTCCAAAAAATGACACAAGTGCCACAAAAATTATTTTCAGTACCTGCTTCCAGTTCTTACTGGTGAGAACATTCACTTTTTCAATCAAAGTGTCCATTTCTCCGATATTCTCAACTTCAATTCCCGGGCACTCCTTTTTCATCAGTTCAATCACTTTCATGACACTAATGACTTTTTTCTGTTCATCACCTTCCCGGATTTTCGCTACCTTAATCGCCTTACATCTACTCGCAATTGTCGTATCACTGCAATAGATTTTTCCAATATCCTTTACAAAAACATCTTCCGAATCGATTTCAACATCTTTTTCCAATTTGAGGTATACAGTCTCTTGTGCCATGTAACAACTTCCTTTCTTTCCCTATTATGCGTTGTTTTCCATGGTTCTATTCTGCACCTTGATTTTTTATTTTATTTTTTCCCGTAAACGGAGCAATATCTTCTTTTCCATACGGCTCACCTGAACCTGACTGATTCCCATTATAGAAGCAACCTCTACTTGCGTTTTATCCTGAAAATAACGCAAAATAATCAGATTTCTTTCTTCTTCCTGCAATGACTGTATTAGCTGCTCGAGCAAAAGGTGGTTCAGCAGTTTTTCTTTTTCCGTATCTTCCGCTGAATTCATTGCACCTCCAACCGCACTTTTTCCATTTGCTGAAACCACCTGGTCTACCAGATAGATTTCATTTCCATCCGACTGATAAACAGATTTATAAATTGACTCAACCTCACTTAATGCTTCCGTGGCCAGTACAATGTCTTCCTTTAAGAGTCCGGTCTCTTCTTCTATTTCTGCAATAGTCGGCTCTCTTCCATGCATTTTCGTAAACTGCTCTGTCATCTTTTTAATATGCATTCCGTTTTCTTTTAATGTTCTGGATACCTTAACCATTCCATCATCCCGTAAAAAACGCTTAATTTCCCCACTGATTAGCGGTACGGCATATGTGGAAAATTTGACATCAAATGACAAGTCAAATTTGTCAATTGCTTTCATCAGTCCAATACTTCCTATTTGAAATAAATCCTCCGGGTCTACTCCTCTTCCAATAAAGCGTTTTACGATATGATGTACCAATCCCAAATTTTTTTCTACCAGTACTTCTCTGACTTCTGTCTTTCCCGCCTGTAACTGTTCGATCAGTACCGTAGTTTCATCCATACATCACTCCTCATAAATCCACGGAGTAACTCCGATTTCTTTTTTCATGCGGACAAGAGTCCCTTCTCCCGGTACGGATGTCACTTCGAGTTCATCCATAAATGCCTCCATAAAAGAAAATCCCATTCCGGAACGTTCCATATCCGGCTTCGTGGTATACATCGGTTCCATTGCACGATCAATATTTTCAATACCTACTCCCTTATCTTCCACTTCCACCCAAAGAACATTTTCTTCAAAACGGCAGCGTAAAATAACCTTTCCTTCCTCTTCTTCGTACCCGTGAATAATCGCATTGGTAACTGCTTCCGATACTGCCGTCTTAATATCCGCCACCTCTTCTAACGTCGGATTTTTCGTCGTAACAAAGGCTGCCGCTGCAACTCTGGCAAGTCCTTCATTTTCGGAGATTGCGCTAAAAATTAATTCCATCTCATTTCCTGTTTTAACTTTACTGTAATCATTCATGCTACATTTCCTCCACGATTTCAACGATTCGCTTTAACCCGGACATATGTAATATTTTCCGAATCTGCATATTGGCATGGATTGCGTATACTTTTCCCTGAAAACAACTGATCTTCTTATAACGCCCTACAATTATTCCGATTCCCGAACTATCCATAAACTCCGTTTTGGAAAAGTCAAAAATCAGATTGTTTACCTCTTGTTTGCAAATGATTGCATCTGCATGCTCAATGATTTCTTTGGCATTATGATGATCAATTTCCTGCGGCATCTGAATGCAAAGATAATTCTCAATTACCTTAAAATCTTCTTCCACTTTCATAACGATTCCTTTCCTTTTTGATAGTAGAGACATTAGCAAAATGCTTTCCAAGCAAAGTCCGGCGGAAAAATTTCCGGCACGGGTCCTTGAAAAACGTCAGTACTTGGATTTTTTCAAGCATCGCGCCGAAAAATCCTTAGTACTGCTACGTTTTTTCATGGAGCGAAAGCGTACCCGAACGGAAATTTTTCGTGCTGGACTGCTTATTAAAGCATTTCGCAAACATCTTGCAAAATAGAAAGAGAGCATAGTTAGTAACTATGCTCTCTTTCGTGTTTCATATGTTATTTTCTTTTTGTATTTTATTGCTCTGTGCTCAGTTCGTTAATGTAAGACTGGGAACGGTCTGCTTTTTCCGTACCCGGGAACAGTTCAATCACCTTTTGGTACGTTTCAATGGCATTCTGTGCATCGTCGGATTTACGGTACGCATGTGCCAAATTGTACAATGCCTCTCCGTTTGTATTGTCATAAGAAAATGCTTTGGAAAGATTCCTGATAGCATCTTCATACGAACCGTTCTGATAGAGTTCCATTCCGGTATCATAATAAGTCTTTCCTACCGTCGTACCTATCAGGGACTGTAGAAGTTCATAGACAGTCCGGAACGATTCACTGGTATCTGCTAAGGTTTCTTCATTGATCTGATCAAGATATTCAGCAACCTTCTGCGTATCAGCCGGTGTATTCAGATAAACATCTACCGCATTTAACAGACTGTCAAGAGCTGTCAACTGGCCGTCTGTACCGGTATATGCCTCTACCTGCCCTTTCAATGTCTCATTTTCCGCCTTGAGCGTTTTGATATCCTGTTCCAGTTCCGTAATCGTAGCTGTTTTTAAGTCCAACTGTTCACTGACTGCTTTTAGATTTTCATCAATTCCCTGTTTTGCATTCTGGATACGTGCAGGAAGAATCAAAAAACAAGCTGCCGCAAGGCCGATAACAACTCCTACCGCAATATTAATCAGGGTTGTAGTACTCTTGGATTCCTTATGATTCAGTGGTTGGATAATTGTCTCATTGCCACGTCTGTATTTGATGGTATCCGAAACGCTCTTCTTTCTGCCGCCTCCCGGTGCATTTTCCTCTTCAATTGCAAGCA
>JAQXIR010000125.1 GCA_029007885.1 Lachnospiraceae bacterium
TTATATTATAATCCCTTTAATCAGCAATTTACAGTTTCTTCTTTTCTTCTTCAAGCCAATACACCTACATCTAGCGTATAGGGTAGATACTCACACGTATACACGTAGTTAAAAAATATAGAATTGGTAACCGGGATATTATTACTTTGTGTGAAATGTTTTGTACGGTATGGCGGATTTATACTAACTTTTGTGTTTTTCCGCTACTTTTGTGAAGATTTGTGAGGATTATGTTGCAAGAAGTGGCGGATTTATACTAGCTTTGTTGTTTTCCCGCTACTTTTTCAAGAGTTACGTTGCAAGAACTGAAGGGCGAGTGCAGTCGTCGTAACAATCAGAAACTGTTCTACAATCATATAGCACATCAACTCTTTAAACAGAAAAAGAACTTCTAAAACTGTAACATCAGTTAAAGAAGCTCTTTCTCTGTTTGATTAATTCAAATGCATGAGGAGCGCATGGTTTCGTACCACGGCTTCCATGCATATAAAATAACACTGTTTCAACAAATAGTCAACTATATCTGTTTCTTTGGTTGTTCTTCATCTTTTCAATAATGCTTTTTTGCTATATACTTATTGAAAAGGAGGTCTGTTATGGCAATAGACTTTAAAAAAGGCAAAGAGAAAGTTAAGCAGCATAAAGAAAGAAGAAAATATCTTGAAGAAACCTCGCGGTTATCACGGGAAATTGACGAAGATGCTGCTATCAGAGGTCTTCGAATGTCTATTACCGGCTCCCCAATCATCGACGGGATTGATTATTCCCTTACCATGGAAAACGATATTGACATGGCATTAAAATCTGCGGAAAGAAACGCACGGATCAGAGAGCTTTCCAAACACTACGATTTTGAAGAGGAATAAAGACCTTATTTTATACCTGTACAATAAAGAAAAGACCCCGATTACAATCAGGGTCTTTTAACGTCTTAGTTATATTTACGTTTTCTTGCTGCTTCAGATTTTTTCTTACGTCTTACGCTTGGTTTCTCATAGTGCTCTCTTTTGCGGATTTCCTGCTGAATTCCTGCCTTAGCGCAACTTCTTTTGAAACGACGTAATGCACTGTCTAAAGTCTCGTTTTCTTTTACGATTACGTTTGACATTCTACACCTAACCTCCCTTCAGTCCCTTCCTAGTAACATTGACTGATTTGGGTTTATTTTTTTGCACTCAATATGCACATAAGATATTATATCAAAAAAAATTGTTTCGTCAACTAATTTTTTTCATGTCAGGACAGCATTAGGAAATCTGAGTTTCCAAAACCTTTGCTGCTTCTTTAATGGCATTATCGATACCGGCCGGATTTTTACCGCCTGCCTGAGCCATGTTCGGGCGTCCGCCGCCACCGCCACCGACAAGTGCGGCAATTCCCTTTATCAGATTGCCGGCATGTGCACCTTTCTTCATTGCGTCGTCTGTTGCCATTGCAATCAGGTTTACTTTTCCGTCACAATCAGATGCCAGTACAACAACCCCATCGCCGATTTTCTCTTTTAACTGGTCGCCTAAATCACGAAGTGCATTCATATCAACACCGCTTACTTTTGTTGCAAGCAGTTTCACATCTTTTACGGTTACCACCTGATCCATAACATCGCCAAGTGCATTCTTAGCAGCTTTGCTCTTTAATGATTCATTTTCAGCCAAAAGTGCCTTGTTTTCTGCCAGCAGATGTTCCAGTTTTTCAAGAAGATTAGCAGGTGTTGCCTTTAAAATCTTAGCAGCTTCGTTTACCTTTTCCTCCATCTCTGCATAGTATGCAAAGACTGCATTTCCGGTAAGTGCCTCGACTCTTCTGACTCCGGCTGCTACACCGCTTTCGGAAATAATCTTAAATGCTGTGATGACACCTGTATTGCTAACATGGGTACCACCGCATAATTCCATTGAAAAATCACCCATCTTTACAACACGCACTTTTTCGGAATATTTTTCTCCAAACAGTGCCATGGCACCGGCTTTCTTTGCTTCGTCAACAGACATAACATCCGTTACAACCGGCAGGTTTGCTGCAATCTCATCATTTACAATCTTTTCTACCTGTTTGATTTCATCCGTTGTCATAGCGGAGAAATGGCTAAAGTCAAAGCGCAGTCTCTCGCCATCCACATAAGAACCTGCCTGTTCAACATGTGTACCAAGTACCGTACGTAATGCTTTCTGTAACAAGTGAGTTGCGGAATGATTTTTGCAGGTATCATTTCTTTTTTCTGCATCTACGGTAAGGGTTGCCGTATCGGAAACTTTAATCATACCGGAAGTAACTTTACCGATATGTCCGATTTTACCGCCAAGCAGTTTTACGGTATCCTTTACTTCAAAAGTGCCTTCTGCTGTCGTAATGATTCCGGTATCTGCACACTGACCGCCCATCGTTGCATAAAACGGTGTTTCATCCACAATAACGGTTCCAACCTGTCCGTCACTTAATGCCGGAACAATTTCGTCTTCCGTTGTAAGAACCGTAATCTTAGACTGATGTGTCAGTCTATCATAACCAACGAATGTTGAGGTAACAGAAGGGTCAATAGACTCATATACCGTTACGTCAGCACCCAGGTAGTTTGTCACTTTACG
>JAQXIR010000126.1 GCA_029007885.1 Lachnospiraceae bacterium
AGTTGCTGGAAGCAGGTGTAGCTCCTGACTTGATCCGTTTGTCCGTCGGAATTGAAAATGTAAACGATATTATCAATGATCTTGCAACGGCATTGGAGTATGTAAAATGAAAATAAAGAAGACATGGTTTGCCTATGTAATTTGGCTCATGGTTTCATGCCTTTTGGCGGTATGCTTTTATGAATCCGCGAAGGGAGTTTTTCAAGCCTTTGGAGTAAATGAAGAATTATATCTGGCACTTTGCGCAGGTGGTATTTGCATTGGAATTGTGGTGCTTTTTATTGTGCTTCATAAACTCTTTATAAACTTAAATTGGGAACAGTCCTATGAAAAAAATAAAAAGAGAAACAGAGTGATTGAAACAATCATTCTGTTTCTGGTTTTTGCTGTTTTTATGGGAATGCGGGTTTACCAATACGGTCAGATGAACAAAGATGCAATTGTGAATTCAGTATGGTTCCAAATGGCAAAGGTAGATGGTAGTTCTTTCCTGCAAACAGAGCAAATCTGGTCACTTCAGGGAATGTACAGCCTGTTATTATCAACAGCCTTTTCTTTCCTTGGAAATCGTGCAGAAGTTGTTGTTTATTTTCAGATAGCCTTGCAGGCAGTTGTTTTTTTCGTCTCTTTTGCGGCTATTAAAAGAATAGCCGGTTATTTGGCGGGAATTGTAACGGTTTTACTTTATTCGCTAATTCCTGCTTTTTATTCTTCGGTATATGAAGCATCTCCTTACAACTTTATTCTTGTGCTCTATAGTCTGAGCCTGCTTCTTTTTTCATTCTATGCAAACGGAATAAAGAAAGGAAAACATACAGAAGTAAAAACAGTGCTGTTTAGTGTTTTTTGTGCATTGATAAGTGCAGGCCATTTTGTTTTTTGCGGCTTTTTTGCTATGACTTTCCTATTCCTGCTGGAGTGTGAAGAGTTAAAAGGAAAGAAAAAAGCAATAAATGCATTATTATATATGTTTTCCTATGGAATAGTAATGACACTGTTTGTTTTCCGGGTGGTATTAAAGGGAACTTACCGTGTACAATTATATGATAATTTTGGTGTTCCGACAGGCTATGAATTCCTTATTTTAATTTCAATTGCATTACTGTATTTATTATCGTTTTGGTTTACGGAAAATGAATCGGGGCATTTGATTGGTTTGCTTTTTGTTTTAACAGCAGCACTTTACATTTTCCAAATAATTAATGCGTCATATTTATTAAAAAGTACTGTGGATTTGAGAGGAATAGGGGTTGAACCGGAAGTAATCGGGAATCTGGTGCAGTGGATTATCTGCTTTATAGCAGGAATTGGAACTGCTCAGACAATACAGGCCAAAAAGAAAAGAAAAGATGAAACAGAAATCATTCTGAATGAAGATTGGAAAGCCCAGACGACTGAAACAAAAGAACAAAAAATAGAATTGATTGAAAATCCGCTTCCGCTTCCCAAAAAGCATGAGAAAAAGCAAATGGATTATGCTTTTGAACCGGATGAATCAGAAATGCATTATGATATTGAACTTACGGAAGAAAATGCAAAGTTTGATATCGAATAAAAACAGAGAGAATACAAATACTAAAAGAACTCAGAAATGGGTTCTTTTTTTATTGGAAAGGAGATAAAAATGAGTCAGGAAGAAGAAAGGGAAACACAGGAACATCAGGATGAAAGGATAAAGGAAACAGGACAGGCGACATTAAGCAACAATAAAAGAAATACAAAAATTCACTTAATGACCATAATAGGAGAGATTGAAGGCCATGAAGTGCTTGGCAACTCTTCCAAATCTACAAAATATGAACATGTTATTCCGCAATTGGCAATGATAGAAGACAGTGATGAAATAGAAGGAGTTCTAATTTTGATTAATACGATGGGTGGAGATGTGGAAGCGGGCCTCGCTATTGCTGAAATGATTGCATCTTTGAGCAAACCTACCGTTTCACTGGTACTTGGAGGCAGTCATTCCATTGGGGTTCCGATAGCGGTAAGTTCAGATTATTCTTTTATTGTACCGACCGGAACAATGGTTATACATCCTGTAAGAACAAACGGCATGGTAATCGGAGTGTCACAAACATTTGAATATTTCAAACAAATCCAAAACAGAATTGTCAATTTTGTTTGCGGACATTGTGATATCAAAAAGGATCGACTGGAAGAATTAATGCTGGAAACAGGATTTTTAACAAAAGATGTCGGCTCCGTTCTTGTTGGGAAAGAAGCTGTAAAAGAAGGAATTATTGATGAAGTCGGTGGAATAAAGGATGCTTTAAAAAAAATATATAAGATGATTGGAAAAAGAAAGTGACCGAAAAAACGAAGTGTGATATAATTAAATGAATTTGCTATAACATTTGGAGGTTATTATGTCAACTACTTCGGGCAGAAAGAGGACAACTTCATCAGGGAGAAGGAAAACGACAACAAAAAAGAAACGCACGGATCAGGAAAGACTAATCAGTAATGAAGTCCTTCTAATCTTTATATTTGCAATCGGAGTATTTTTGTTTTTATGTAATTTCGGTATTATCGGTCCGGTTGGTGACACGATAAGCAGTGTTATGTTCGGAATATTTGGCCTTCTTGCATACATTGCACCCATATTTGTTTTTGTTGCAATGGCATTCGGAATATCCAATCAGGGGAATACTTCGGCAATTGTTAAACTTGGGGCTGCTGTTACATTGTTTTTTACGGTTGGAGTGATTCTTGAATTGAGTAGTGGTATTTTGAAGGAAATGGAGCAGTACTCAATTTTGGAACTATATCATTTCAGTGCACAAGGAAAAAGCGGAGGCGGTGTTATTGCTGGTTCCCTTGCTTATCTGCTGTATCATTTTTTGGATATGGCCGGATCTGTTCTTGTTATTATTGTAATTGTTCTTATCTGTATGGTAATTATTACGGGAAAATCATTTATTAAAGGAATGAGAGAAGGAACAAAGAAAGTATATTCCACTGCAAAAGATGATGCGGAATACCGCAAAGAACAGGCTGCCATCAGACGAGAAGAAATAAGACGGCGGAAATTTGAAGAAGAGACGAAACGGCAGGGAGACGAATCTGCAAAAGAAGTGGAAAAAATATTACGGATGAATAAAAAAGTGTCCGGAGTCATGCTGGATACTGCCTTAAAAGAAAGCAGCAGAAAAGAAAATATTAGAGATGATATTCATGAGATTACTTTAAATGATATTCCGGAAAGAATCGATAATGTAAGAGAAGTTGTGACAAATAAAGCATATCAGGAAGAAATTCAGAATATCAGAATTCATTCGGCAACGATACAACAGGAAGAACCATCTGTAAAATCGGAAGGCATGGAAGAAATATCAATCAAGAAAGCTGATGTTGAACCGACACCACAAAAGACAGTAACCAGAAAGGAAATGCCGGCAGCATCGAAAGAAAAGAAATATGTTTTCCCACCGGTTTCAAGATTAAAGAAAACGGAAAACGGAGGAAAAGGAACTTCTGCGGCAAGTTTGAAAGAAACGGCTATGCAACTTCAGCAGACGCTTCATACATTTGGTGTAAATGTAACGGTAACCGATATCAGCCAGGGGCCAAGTGTTACTCGATATGAACTGCAACCGGAAACCGGTGTTAAAGTCAGCAAGATTGTAGGTCTTGCTGATGATATCAAATTGAACCTTGCAGCAACAGATATTCGAATAGAAGCCCCGATTCCCGGAAAAGCGGCAGTCGGAATTGAAGTACCAAATAAGGAAAACAGTGCAGTAGGCCTTAGAGAACTGATAGAAAGCAAGGAGTTTAAAGAATTCCCTTCTAATCTTGCTTTTGCCGTAGGAAAAGACATCAGTGGACATGTTGTAGTGGCTGATATTGCCAAAATGCCGCATATGCTGATTGCAGGTGCAACCGGTTCCGGCAAATCGGTTTGCATCAATACCATTATTATGAGCATTTTATATAAAGCACATCCGGATGATGTAAAATTGATCATGGTTGATCCTAAGGTTGTGGAATTAAGCGTTTATAACGGTATTCCTCATTTGCTGATTCCGGTTGTAACCGATCCGAAGAAAGCAGCTGCAGCACTTCACTGGGGAGTGGCTGAGATGACGGAACGATATAAGAAGTTTGCGGATATGAACGTCAGAGATTTGAAAGGGTACAATAAGCAGGTTCAGAGTATGATTGATAAACATGATCCCAATGCACCTGAAAAACTTCCGCAAATTGTTATTATTGTAGATGAGCTTGCTGACCTTATGATGGTTGCAGCACAGGAAGTTGAGGAATCTATCTGTCGTCTTGCTCAACTTGCAAGAGCAGCCGGAATTCATTTAATTATTGCAACACAGAGACCATCCGTTGATGTTATTACGGGACTGATTAAAGCCAATATGCCAAGCCGGGTAGCATTTGCTGTTTCAAGCGGGGTGGATTCCAGAACGATTCTGGATATGAACGGTGCAGAGAAATTACTCGGAAAAGGTGATATGCTCTTTTATCCGCAGGGTTATACAAAACCGGCACGTATTCAAGGAGCTTTTGTCTCTGACTCGGAAGTGTCGGATGTTGTTGATTTCCTGAAAAATCAGATGCTTGGCAATACATATAGTGACGATATTGAAGAACAAATAAAGAATATGGGGAGCGGTTCACAGGGCGGAAACGGTACTTCTTATTCTGATGGTGGAAATGAAAGAGATCAGTATTTTGTGGATGCCGGACGCTTTATTATTGAAAAGGACAAGGCATCTATCGGAATGCTTCAGAGAGTTTTTAAAATCGGTTTTAACCGTGCGGCTAGAATTATGGATCAACTTGCGGAAGCGGGAGTCGTAGGAGAAGACGAAGGAACAAAGCCACGGAAAGTATTGATGAGTATGGAGCAATTTGAAGAATATATTGAGGAATATTTATAAGACTACACATTACTTCAGAACAACATGCAAGGAGAAAAAGGATGAAAACAGACATTGAAATTGCACAGGAAGCGGTGCTCAAACCAATTGAAGAAATTGCAGAATCTCTTGATTTGACAAGAGATGAACTGGAACTTTACGGAAATTATAAAGCAAAGATTTCCGATGAATATTTAAACAGAATCAAAAATAAAGAAAACGGGAAGCTCATACTTGTTACGGCAATCAATCCTACTCCGGCGGGAGAAGGAAAAACAACAACGACAGTAGGACTTGGACAGGCGTTTGGCAGAATCGGGAAAAAGGCAGTTATTACGCTTCGAGAGCCTTCATTAGGACCGTGCTTTGGGATAAAAGGGGGAGCTGCCGGAGGAGGATATGCCCAGGTAGTTCCTATGGAGGATTTGAACCTTCATTTTACAGGTGATTTTCATGCAATTACATCCGCAAATAATCTTTTGGCTGCAATTCTCGATAATCATATCCAACAGGGAAATGAATTACAGATTGATACAAGACAGGTCGTATGGAAACGCTGTCTTGATATGAATGACCGAGTTCTTCGCAATATTGTTGTGGGATTGGGAAGCAAGATGGACGGAACTGTCAGAGAAGATCATTTTGTCATTACGGTTGCGTCAGAGATTATGGCGGTTCTTTGCCTTGCAGATGATATGGAAGATTTAAAAAAGCGTCTTTCCAAAATGGTAGTTGCCTATAATTTTAAAGGAGAACCGGTGACGGCAGGAGATTTAAATGCGGTTGGTGCCATGGCAGCACTTTTAAAAGATGCTTTGAAGCCGAATTTGATTCAGACACTTGAGCATACACCGGCGATTGTACACGGAGGACCGTTTGCCAATATCGCACATGGGTGCAATTCCGTAAGAGCAACAAAAGCAGCACTCAAAATTGCTGATTATGTCATAACGGAAGCAGGATTCGGAGCAGATCTTGGCGCAGAAAAATTCTTTGATATTAAATGTCGGATGGCAGGCTTACATCCGGATGCAGTTGTTCTGGTAGCAACCATTCGAGCACTGAAATACAACGGGGGCAAGAAAAAGGAAGAATTAAGTATTCCCGATATTTCAGCATTGAAAAAAGGAATTGTTAATTTGGAAAAGCACATTGAAAATCTTCAGAAATTTGGAGTGCCGGTTGTTGTAACACTCAATTCTTTCATTACTGACAGTAATGAGGAAATTCAATTTGTTAAGAGTTTCTGCGAAGAGAGAAATTGTGAGTTCGCACTTTCCGAAGTATGGGAAAAAGGTGGCGAAGGCGGTATGGAACTTGCCCAAACAGTATTGAAAACTTTGGAAACCAAAAAGAGTGAGTTCCATGTGCTGTATGATGAAAAATTACCTGTTAAAGAAAAAATTGAAACCATTGCAAAAGAAATATATGGGGCAGAAGGGGTTAACTATTCCGCAGCGGCAGAAAAACAGATTAAACGCCTTACTGAGCAGTCCTTTGGGGAATTACCAATCTGTATGGCCAAAACGCAATATTCCCTTTCGGATGATCCGGAAAAACTTGGAAAACCGGAAAACTTCTCCATTACGGTAAGAGAAGTCTATGTTTCGGCAGGGGCAGGATTTATTGTGGTACTTACAGGAAGTGTCATGACAATGCCGGGACTTCCGAAGAAACCGGCTGCATATAACATTGATGTTGACGAAAATGGGAAGATAACAGGATTATTTTAACAGGAGAATCCATATGAAATGTCCGAACTGTGGAGCTGAATTATCCAAGGGCAACCTGTACTGCGAAGTTTGCGGAATGGAGATTCAAATTGTTCCGGATTTTGAACCGGAGATCGAAAACAGCATAACGGAAACTTTATCAACGGTAGCAAAAGATGTAATCCCTCAGGAAATGCCTGATGATAAACGAATAGAATTACAGGAAAGAAAAAAGAAAAAGAGGATTCTTGTCCTTGTTGGATTGGGCTGTGCAGGTCTACTACTCATTCTATTTGGCGCTTTATTGGGGGCACGGCTATACCGTGATAATTTTGTGGATATTCAAGTAAAAAAAGCCGTATCCGAATATGAAAAAGAGCATTTTGTTGAGGCTGCAAAATTTTACGAAAATGCAATGGCTATGGATGATAAGGATATCATGTTACGCATTAATTATGCGGACTGTCTTGCACAAATGGGAGAAACGCAAAAGGCAATTGAAGAATATCTGAGTATTATAGCGCTGGATGAACACAATGAGATTGCTTATGCAAAATTGATTTCTCTTTATGAAAGTTCGGGAGACTACCATACAATTAATACACTTCTATCCAATTGTACGGATGAAAAAATACAGAATGAATTTCAATCATACATGGCCAAAACACCGGAATTTAATTATAAAGGGGGCGCTTATGAGCAAGTTGTACCACTTAAACTGATTGCACCTTCTTCCGGCAAAATATATTATACGATGGATGGAACAACACCCGGTAAAGGCAGTCTTATTTATACAGCACCGATTTTTTTAAGAAAAGGTACATATGAAATAAAGGCAGTCTATATTAATGATTTTGGAATTGCAAGTGATGTTGTGACTCAGATTTATACAATTGAAGCAGTAATACCTGCTGCTCCTTTGGTAGAACCGCAAAGCGGAGAATATAATATACCGCAGCTTATTACGGTAGAAGTTCCTGCGGGATGTAATGTTTATTATACGACAGACGGTTCCGCTCCCGGAGAAAACAGCTCTATATACGGAGAAGCGATTCCGATGAAGACAGGAATCAGCAATTATAAATTTGTGGCTATCAGTAAGGAAGGTGTGCCAAGTGATGTAGTAGAACGCACTTATCAACTTACGGTTGAAACGAACCTGTCAGCGACAGATGCCGTCAGACGTCTGAAATATCGTCTTGTTGAACTTGACAGACTATTGGATGCAGAAGGCAATCTGGAGAATATGAGCGGAAAAAACATTTATGTTTACAATTCGCTTCATTATGTTGATAATAAGACACTATACTTTATTTATGAATATTATCAGGAAGGAGATAACTCCAGAAATATGACAGGAACAATCTATGCCGTGGATGCACAGGATGGCTGGGTTTATAAAGTTATCAAAGACACATCCGGAAATGTTTCGTTGGAACCGGTTTAAGTGAAAAGTAACTATTGATTTTTTTTAGTATTCAAGATAAGATAAGAACGGACTGCTTTAATGCACTAAAGTTTAAACACATGCAGGAGGATGTTATGTATAAAATAGTAAGAGCAGAGGAATTAGCAACAAATATTTATCTGATGGAAGTAGAAGCACCGAGAGTTGCCAAAAGATGCAAACCCGGTCAGTTTCTGATTGTCAGATCAAAAGAAGACAGTGAAAGGATTCCGCTTACAATCTGTGACTATGATCGTAATGCAGGAACTGTAACATTGGTTTTCCAAACGGTTGGTGAGAGCACGAAGGAAATGGCGGAATTAAAAACCGGAGATACTTTCCATGATGTAGTTGGCCCTTTAGGATGTCCTTCAGAACTTTGCGGAGAAACAGAGGAAATACTGAAGCAGAAGAATATTGTTTTTGTTGCCGGAGGTGTTGGAACCGCGCCTGTATATCCTCAGGTAAAATGGCTGCATGAAAAAGGAATCAAAGCAGATGTGATTGTGGGAGCAAAAACGAAAGACCTTGTCATTCTGGAAAAAGAGATGGAAGCAGTTGCGGGAAATCTTTATGTGACAACAGATGACGGTTCGTACGGAAGAAGCGGAATGGTAACAAAAAC
>JAQXIR010000127.1 GCA_029007885.1 Lachnospiraceae bacterium
CCGGATAATTTACCCATGCCACTTTTTCGTGCTTTTCTAAGAACTGAGCCACCTTTAATGCATTGGAACAATGACGCTCCATTCTAAGAGGCAATGTTTCCAGTCCAACGTTTAAAAGGAACGCATTCTGCGGAGACTGAATCGAACCAAGGTCACGCATCAGTTGTGCGGTTGCTTTTTGTATGTAAGCCATTTTCCCAAACTTTTCAGCGTATATAATACCATGGTATGATTCATCCGGTGTGCACAGACCCGGAAATTTATCCGGATATTTCATCCAGTCAAAATTACCGGAATCTACAATTGCTCCGCCAACTGTCATGGCATGTCCGTCCATGTATTTTGTTGTCGAATGTGTTACAATATCGGCACCCCACTTAAACGGATTACAATTTATCGGCGTGGCAAATGTATTGTCAACAATCAAAGGAACCTGATGATTATGTGCTGCCTTTGCAAATTTTTCTATATCAAGCACTACTAATGCCGGATTTGCTATCGTTTCTGCAAAAACACACTTTGTATTCGGTAAAAAAGCTTTTTCAAGCGTTTCCAAATCATCATCCGGATCAACAACCGTACATTCAATTCCCATCTTTTTCATGGTTACCGTAAGCAGATTAAATGTACCGCCATAAACCGTAGATGACATGATAACATGGTCACCCGTTTCACAAATATTGAAAATTGCATAATAATTTGCTGCCTGTCCGGAGGATGTCAGCATGGCAGCCACACCGCCCTCCAGTTCGCAGATTTTCTGTGCAACAAAATCGTTTGTCGGATTGGCAAGTCTTGTATAAAAATAACCGGATTCTTCCAAATCAAACAGTTTTCCCATCTGCTCGGAAGTCTCATATTTAAATGTTGTACTCTGATAAATCGGCAAAACCCTCGGTTCACCGTTTTTCGGTTTCCACCCCGACTGTATACAAATTGTTTCTTTTTCAAAATTTGATGCCATTTTTATGATCCTCTTTTATTCATCCCAGTTATGATATACAGCCTGTACATCATCATCTTCATCCAGCAAATCTAAAATTCTCTGAATGTTCTTAATCCCTGTTTCATCAGTCATTTCCACATAATTCTGAGGAATCATCGTCACTTCGGAAGAAACAACGGTAATTTTGTTTTCTTCCAGTGCTTTTTCCACATCCTGTAATGAATCGGGATCTGTCACAATTTCAAAACTATCCTCTTCTTCAGAGAAATCTTCCGCTCCTGCGTCTAACGCAATCATCATAAGATCATCCGCTTCTAAATCACATTCTTCTTTGTCGATGATAATCTGTCCTTTTTTATCAAACATAAAAGAAACACATCCCGGTGTTCCGATACTTCCCTGTCCTTTTGTAAAAGCACTTCTGACATTTGCTGCCGTTCTGTTTTTGTTATCTGTCAAAGCATCTACAATAATTGCAATTCCATTCGGTCCATAACCTTCGTATGTAACATATTCATAATTAACGCTCCCCGAATCTCCGGCTGCTTTCTTGATTCCTCGTTCAATGGTATCATTCGGCATATTGTTCGCTTTTGCTTTTGCAATTACCTGTGCCAATTTAAAATTATTGGCAGGATCCGGACCGCCTTCTTTTACCGCAACCGCAATTTCTCTTCCGAGAATTGTAAAAATCTTTCCTTTTGCAGCATCATTTTTTTCCTTTTTATGCTTAATGTTTGCAAATTTTGAATGTCCTGACATGTTTTTCTCCTCTTATTCCTGTTTTTCTTTTTCGTTATTTTCTCTTTGCTTATTTTCCGTTTCTTCGGTCTTTCTTGTAACCACAACACTCTTAATCATTTTATTTTCTACGCGGATTACTTTGAAATTATAACCGTCTACCGTAATGTCGAAACGATCCTTTTTGTCCGGTATTTTCCCCATTTTTGAAATCAAAAATCCGTTCAAAGTCTCGAAATCCTTTTCATGGAAAGATATATGGAATCTCTTTTCAAGTTCCTCCAGTGGGGTAAGTCCGTCGATAATATACTTGTTATTTCCCTTTTCCGCAATATGATCTTCTTCTTTATCATATTCGTCCATAATATTGCCGACAATTTCTTCCAGAATATCTTCCATTGCAATCAAACCTGAGGTCTGTCCGTATTCATCGATTACAATGACCATCTGAAGTTTCGTTGACTGCATCGTTCGAAAAAGAGCATCCACTTTCCTGGTTTCCGGAATAAACTTAGCCTCTCTTAAAAGACCGGGCACTTCGCCTAGCGGTTTTGCAAGAATCCCTTTATTATTTCCAATCCGCATCGCATCTTTTAAATGGAGAATACCGATAATATGATCTAAATTCTCTTCGTATACCGGATATCTGGAATTGCTTTCACTCAGCATAAATTCAATTGCATCCTGCAATGTCATTGTGACATCAATCGCAATAATGTTACTGCGATGCGTCATAATATCCTGTGCCTGTTTATCCCCAAATTCAAAAATGTTCGTAATCATTTCGGCTTCGCTTGCTTCTATATATCCCTGTTCGTGTCCTTCACTGACCATGGAAATGATTTCTTCCTCGGCATTGCTTTGTGCGAGTTTTCGTTCTCTCCAAACTGTCAGCAGACGCTCCGTTATGTATAAAAGAATATCCGCCGTAATTAGAATAATAATGATTATCATCATGACCGTATTGGGCCCACCATCATCCATTCTCTTATGCTCCTTACAAAAAGTTATCTTATAAAATATACCATTTTGTATCTCAAACGTCAAGAAAACGCTTTATATCGTAAGCTCCAGGCTGATTCTTAATGCCTCATTTACTCTTTGCATTATCTCATCATCTAAATGGCATACCTTATCTTTTAAACGTTTCTTATCTATTGTTCTGACCTGTTCCAGCAGAATTACCGAATCCTTAACAATTTCATATTTTTTACAGTCAAGTTCGATATGTGTCGGTAGTTTTGCTTTATTCATTTTCGAAGTTATGGCAGCGCAGATTACTGTTGGAGAATGCTTGTTACCGATGTCGTTCTGTATAATCAGCACCGGTCTTACTCCTCCCTGTTCTGACCCGATTACCGGGCGTAAATCAGCGTAATAGATATCTCCTCTTTTCACACTTAGAATTCCTCCTTAATAACCTGGCTTATCGTTATCCGATTGTACTCACAGTATTGCCAGATTATCGAGTGGTATTCCATTATCTTACTTTTTCTATCCGAACATCATCATAGTAATCTTTTGTATAAACTTCTTTTCCGTCTTTGCAAAAGACTCTCGGAATCCGTTTCCCAAGGTCACAGACAAGTTCATAATTAAATCTTCCCGAAAGACTTCCAAGTTCCTCAACCGTAATTCCTTTTTCTTGGCTTTGCCCGATTAAAATGACTTCATCTCCCTCTGTGCAGCCGTCGATGTCTGTTATATCAACCATAAATTGATCCATGCAGACTCTTCCTAAAATCGGTGCTTTCTGACCGTGTATCAGAACATATCCCTTATTAGACAAGCCCCTTGGATATCCGTCTCCGTATCCCACCGGAATGGTTGCAATTTTTGTTTTCTTATCGGTTATGAAAGTACCGCCGTAACTGACAGGAGTACCTTTTTCCACTTCTTTTATATAAACAATTCTGCTGTGTAGAGAAAGAACCGGCTGTAACGAAACGATATCCTGTCTCACTTCGTCGGACGGCCACAGTCCATATAAAGTAATTCCTGCTCTTACTGCCGCTAAATTTGCTTCTCTTATTTCAATGATTCCTGCAGAATTTGAACAATGCACAAGCGGAATCTTATATCCCGTTTCTTCTTCACATTTCCTTACAAAACCGGTAAATGTGTGCAACTGTCCCAAAGCATTCCCTTTATCCTTTTCATCCGCTCTTGCAAAATGTGTAAACATCCCTTCAACTTCTATATTAGGATAAGAAAGTGCTTCTTTCAAAAATGCCATTCCCTGTTCGTTTGGTTTGATTCCGATTCTGGACATCCCTGTATCTACCTTAATATGGACAACCGCTTTCTTTCCTGCTTTCCCGGCTGCTGTGTTTAGTTCCTTTAGCATATCACTGCGGAAAACAGCCGTTCTTATTCCTTTTTGAATCAATTCTTCATAACTGTAAGGAAATGTATATCCTAAAATCAGTATCGGCTTTTTGATTCCTTCCAAGCGTAAAATGAATGCTTCTTCTGCCGTTGCCACAGCATATCCGTAGACATAATCCAGTTTTTCCAGTTCCCATGCAATCGGAACCGCGCCATGTCCATAGCCGTCAGTTTTGATTACTGCGATGATTTTTGTTCCGTCTGCCAGATTTTTTTTCATAGCGTCCATGTTTAAAAGCATGGCATCAAGATCAATCCTGGCATAAACCCGTTCATAATGTTTCATCATAAGTTCCTCCGCTTATTTCAAGATATACGGATATTGTTTAATCAGATCACCGGCTGTCACATATCCGTTTCCGCAATTTTTTGAAACGCTATCGCCTGCTTTTCCATGCAGATAAACTGCCATACAGGACGCATAGAAATATTTATTTTTCTCACTACTCTCATCTTCATACGGAATTGTTTCTTTCTTTAGATATTGTGCAACAATTGAAGCTAAAAGGCCGGTTAAGACATCTCCCGTTCCGGCAGTAGCAAGCGCATCATTTCCGGTAGAGTTAATATAGAGGTTTTCTTGAGCATCGCATATTATTGTGTCAGCATCCTTCGACACAATAATTGCCCGGTACCTTTTTGATGCCTCTTTTAAAATTTCAATTCTGTTTTTTCTTATTTCTTCCACACTTACTCCTAATAATCTTGCAAGTTCAAGTGGATGAGGCGTCATAAAAAGAATTCTTTTACTCTGCTCGTTTTTACAGCTTTCACTAAGTCTAGCCTGCATCGTTTTATCGTGTGCAAGAATATTGATGGCATCCGCATCTAAAATGAGCGGTTTATTTGTTTCAAATAAGAGTGTTTCTACAACCTTTTTGGCATAATCATCTGTGGAAAGGCCGGGACCGACTGCTATGACATCTGCCCAATCTGCAATTTTTCGCAACTCATTAGAAATTGTCTTCTCTTGTTCCTTTTGAGGGCAGTGAACCATTGTTTCCGGCAATACATTCATTAAAACTTCCTTATTTTCCAAATCCGTAAACAAGGCTGTCATACCACATCCGCTCCTTTGAGCGGAATTAGCTGCCAGTATTGCGGCACCTGTTGTATTCTTTCTGCCGGCAACAATCAAAACCTTTCCAAATGTTCCTTTATTTCCGTCACATTTTCTTTGCAAGTCAATCTTTTCAGAATCCTCTTCATTATCATAATACGTAAATGTTTTCGGTTTGGTTCCGTAAAAACTATTCTGATTGATTCCCATAACCGCAAGATGGCATTTTCCTGCATATTCCTTTCCCGGATATAGGAATAGTCCTCTCTTAAAAAAGCCAAATGTAACCGTTTCATCCGCCTTTATGGCAATTCCTTTTACTTTTCCGTCTGTTGCACAGATACCGGAAGGAACATCTACACTCAAAACATATTTTCCTGATAAATTGCATTGTTCTATGATTGTGCTTGCTTCACCTTGAATATCACGGTTTAGTCCATTTCCAAAAATGCCGTCAATAATCATCGTATATTGTTGCATATCCGGTTCTGTTATCATTACAACACCATTTGTTTTCGCAATTTGCACTTGGAGAAGTAAATTTTCATTCCATGCATTTTTAGTGGGAATTAGATATGCCGAAACCTCATACCCGTATTCCTTTAGGATTCTTCCTGCGGCTACAGCATCCGCACCATTATTTCCGTTTCCCGCAAGTACAAGCACTTTGTTCATTCCGGGGTGATTTTGCAAGAAATTCTTTGCGCATTCCGCTACCGAAAGTGCTGCTCTTTCCATTAACACAAGTGCAGGTATTTTTGTTTTTTCAATTGTATTCAGATCATACTGTGCCATTTCCTGTGCAGAAACAAGATACTCTTTTTTCATATTCTCTTCCATTCTGATTTTATGATTTTCAAAACGAACAGCCTTAAAAACAAAATCCGTTTCTAAGGCTGGCAATTATTTATTCTCTTTTTCGCTTTCCGGCTTTTCTGAATTATTAGCAGCAGGTTTTACCGGATGATCCATTGGGTTATACTTCATATCAAACATATCAATCACATCTGCTCCGAAAATATTATGCAGATATGAGTACAGTTCCTCATTAGCAATCTCCATTTCCTGCTTTCTTACGATATTTTTCTTTAACTCGATTCTGATATCACGTACCCAGTCGGTAATTTCACGAATCTGTCTTTCATTTCTGTGCATCGCATCATAACAGATATCCATTGTTTCCAACATCAGTTCTTCATTAACTCGCTTTATCTCTTTGGGCAGTTCTAACAATTTGTCCTGATATTCCTCTATTTTTTCATTACATTCATTGATGAGACGTTTATTATCTTCGATTTTCTTTTCGGAAGCAGAATCGTTTTCTTCCATTAACTTTACAATCTCGTCCATCATTTTCTTCTTTAATTTTCGGATATCTTTTGTCTCAGTATTATATTTTCCCTGACGCCGCAATAATTCGTTTAGTTCTTCTTCTTTCTGAATAATACTTTCCGGTTTGTCTACTTTCGCAAAAATTCGATGCCACTTATGATCAAGTGTCACAATCGGTATTTTTTTCCCGCTAAGCGCGGGTTTGTATTTTTCTTCAATTCTTGACATTTCTACCGCCTTCTTTCTATTTAGCCTTTTTGGCTTTGACGGTTAATATTATAGGAAAGCTTCATCAGGCTGTCAGAAAGGTGTACATTCTCCACAAGCACTTCTTTCGGCACTTCCAAATCAACATGTGCAAAATTCCAGATTGCTTTGATTTTGCAATTTACCAATTGTTCTGCCACTTCTACAGCGCCTGTCTTTGGAATTGTCAAAACCGCAATATCGATATTATTTTCTTGTATAAAAGCCGGTAAGTTTTCCATTGGTTGAATCGGTAGATTTCTGACCATCTTTCCAATGATATCCGGATTTGAATCAAAAATTCCTTTAAACAGAAATCCTCTCTTTTCAAAATTCATATAATTGGCAATTGCCTGTCCAAGATTTCCAGCGCCGATGATAATCAGATGATGTTCCTTATCCAGCCCTAAAATTTTCCCTATTTCAACATACAGGTATTCTACGTTATAGCCATATCCCTGCTGTCCAAATCCACCAAAATTATTAAAATCCTGTCTGATTTGAGATGCCGTTACTCTCATCAATCTGCTAAGTTCCTGTGAGGATATTCGTTCTACCCCTTTATCTTTTAATTCCCCCAAGTAACGAAAGTATCTTGGCAGACGTGTTATGACTGCCTGTGAAATCTCCTTCTCGTCCAATTTTGTTCCTCCCCTGATTATCGCTTTCTTATTCGATAATACAATTTTATTATAGTAGACTGTTAAAATAATGTCAAATAATTGACATCCCTTTTTCTTCCCTGTAAACTACTATTCGGAAACACAAAAAGGAGACACAAATATGTTATTATCCTGTCAAAATATAGATAAATCATTTTTGGAATCACATATTCTAAATCATGTCAGTTTTCATCTGAATGAATATGACAAAGCGGCACTGATTGGGCAAAACGGCTGTGGGAAAACCACACTGTTACGGATTATTATGGGAGAACTTCCTTTAGATGACGGAACCATAACTTTTGCAAAAGATAAAACAATTGGTTATCTTCCGCAGAACGCACTCCTTTCCAGTACCCGCACCATTTATGAAGAACTTCTTTCCGTAAAAAATGATCTCATTTTACTGGAAAAACGTATCCATCAAATGGAAGAACAAATGAAGTCTTCTTCGGGAAGCCATCTTGAAACCTTAATGGAACAATATGCTCTTTCCACGCATACCTATGAACGGGATGGAGGTTATCAATATAAAAGTGAAATAACAGGTGTTTTAAAAGGGCTTGGATTTTCACAGGAAGATTTTTCCCAGAAAGTCGACACTTTATCCGGCGGTCAAAAAACCCGTGTTGCTCTCGGAAAACTATTGATTAATAAGCCGGATCTGATTATTTTAGACGAGCCAACCAATCATCTGGATATGTCTTCCATCATGTGGCTTGAAAACTTTCTTCTGAATTATAAAGGAACTGTTTTAATCGTATCGCATGACCGTTACTTTTTAGATAAAATTGTCAACAAAGTGTTGGAATTAGAGTCCGGTCAAATTACGACTTTTACAGGTAGTTATTCGGATTATGCTGCAAAAAAAGAGATTTTACGCGTCAGTAAATGGAATGCCTACTACAATCAGCAAAAAGAAATTCGTCATCAGGAAGAAGTCATTCAAAAACTGCGTTCTTTTAACCGGGAAAAGTCAATACGTCGTGCCGAAAGCCGTGAGAAACTATTAAGCAAAATAGATACTGTCGATAAACCCCTAGCGCAATCTGAAAAGATGCATTTTTCTCTGGTTCCTCTTATTGAAAGCGGAAATGACGTCCTTATGGTAAATCAACTTGCCAAATCTTTTGATGGCACTCCTCTTTTTAATGATGTTACGTTTTCTTTAAAGAAAGGGGAACATGTTGCAATCATTGGAAATAACGGAACAGGAAAAACCACTATTTTAAAGATAATTAATGAAATTCTTACGGCTGATCAGGGGAGTATCAAAATCGGCAGTAATGTTATGATTGGGTATTATGATCAGGAACATCATGTTCTTCATGAAAACAAAACCATTTTCGAGGAAATTTCAGATGATTTCCCTGCTCTTACCAATACACAAATTCGTAATGTGCTTGCTGCTTTTCTTTTTACCGGAGAAGATGTATTTAAACAAATCTCTTCTTTGAGCGGCGGTGAAAAAGGTCGTGTATCACTTGCAAAATTGATGCTCTCTCAGGCAAACTTCCTGATTCTTGATGAACCGACGAATCATCTGGACATAACCAGCAAGGAAATTTTGGAAGATGCAATCAATTCTTATACCGGGACGGTTTTATACGTTTCTCATGATCGATACTTCATTAATCGAACTGCCTCAAGAATCTTAGATCTTTCTTCCGGTGGTGTTACAAATTATATTGGAAACTATGACTATTACCTGGAAAAGAAAGCGCAGATAGTTTCTCCTGTTTTGGATAATACTACTTCTGTATCAACAGAAACCGATAGTAAGTTGGACTGGAAAGCGAAGAAGGAGCAACAGGCTGCTATCAGAAAGCGTGAAAATGAAATTGCACGACTTGAGTCAGAGATTGAAAAACTGGAAAATCGTGACAAAGAAATCGATACGCTTATGGCTCTTGACGAAAACTGTAATAATGCCGCAAAACTCTTGGAACTCCAGAAAGAAAAAGATTCCCTTTTCGAAAAACTTTCTAGTTTATATGAAAAGTGGGAAGAACTGGCATAAAAAACGGATACGCGGCTCAAATACCGTGTATCCGTTTTTTTATGCCAATTCTTTTTCCAAGGTTTCTCTAATTGCCAAAATAAACTCTCTGCTGTTTAAAACTGTTACATCTTTCAGCGAAGTGATTAATGCAAGATCTTTTGTCATTTTTCCGGATTCAATCGTAGATAATGTTGCTTTTTCCAAAGCATCCGCAAAATTCATCAATTCTGTATTGCCATCCAATTCTCCTCTTTTTTTCAGTGCTCCTGTCCATGCAAAAATGGTAGCAACAGAATTTGTAGAAGTTTCTTCCCCTTTCAAGTGTTTATAATAATGTCTCTGTACGGTGCCGTGTGCTGCTTCGTATTCGTAAACACCGCTCGGTGATACGAGAACACTTGTCATCATTGCAAGAGATCCGAATGCCGAAGAAACCATATCGCTCATTACATCTCCGTCATAATTCTTACATGCCCAAATAAATCCGCCTTTTGACTTCATAACGCGTGCAACCGCATCATCAATTAACGTATAAAAATACTCAATTCCAAGTTCCTCGAATTTTTCCTTATACTCTTTCTCATATATTTCCTGGAAAATATCCTTAAAGGTATGGTCATATTTTTTTGAAATAGTATCTTTTGTAGCAAACCAAATATCCTGTTTTGTCGAAACAGCATATCCCAGACAGGCACGTGCAAAACTCTCTATGGATTTTTCGGTATTATGCATTCCCTGAATGATTCCGGGGCCTTTAAATTCATGAATCACTTCTGAAGTCTTTGTACCGTCCTCTGATGTAAAAACAAGTTCAGCTTTTCCGGCTCCCGGTACTTTTATTTCTACATTTTTATAAACGTCTCCATAAGCATGTCTTGCTAACGTAATCGGTTTTTCCCAGTTTCTTACACACGGTTCGATTCCTTTTACAATAATCGGTGTGCGAAATACGGTCCCGTCAAGCATTGCTCGAATTGTTCCATTCGGACTTTTCCACATTTCCTTCAGATTGTATTCTGTCATACGCGCTGCATTCGGTGTGATTGTTGCACATTTTACCGCCACTCCGTATTTTTTTGTTGCATTTGCGGAATCAACCGTGACCTGATCATTTGTTTCATTACGGTGTTCCAATCCAAGATCGTAATATTCCGTATTTAAATCAATAAATGGAAGCAACAATTCATCCTTAATCATTTTCCAAAGGATTCTTGTCATTTCGTCTCCATCCATCTCAACAAGCGGAGTTGTCATCTTAATTTTGTCCATACCTATTCTCACTTTCTTTTTATTTTCATTTTCTGTTCTATTTTACGATTTGTAATATCGTTTGTCTATAGATACTATTTGTTAAGCGGTTCTTTGTATGCCTCGTTTAAGCCGTTACGCACCATATTTTCATAAGCATTCAGAATATGCAGGTTTGCAAGCCGTTCGGCTTCCTGTGCATCTTTGTTTTTTATTGCCTCCATAATCATCTCATGCTCTTTTGTGGATTCATTACTTCGTTTATATTGTGACAACGTTTTTTTTCGTACACGCAGCACATATGCGTGAAAATCCCTAAGTTGATGTTCCAACATTTTAGAATTACATGCTTCGTACAAAATTTCATGGAAGCGGTTGTCCAGTTCCGCAATCTGTTCGCTGTGTCCTTTTTGTGCATGAAACTTGGAAAGATAAATGTTTTCTTCCAGTTCTTCCATCTGCTCTTTTGTAATATTTTCTGTTGCCCACATCGCGCAGAGTCCTTCCAGTTTCGAACGTATCATGTATATGTCTTTTACATCCTTTACCGTAATTCCGGTTACATACGCACCCTTATTCGGAATGATTTGAATCAGTCCTTCCAGTTCTAATTGACGGAAGGCTTCTCTTACCGGCGTCCTGCTCACACCAAGTTCTTCTCCGATGGCTACTTCTTTTAATTCTTCATTCTCTTTATATTTTCCGCTTAATATATCTTCCCGGATTTTATGAAACACTCTGCCACGAAGTGAAAACTTATCGGTAACTTCCTGTTTCACGTCATAATGATTCATTCTTTTTTATAACTCCTTTTTCAAGTGTAATTCCTAGTTTCTTACAGTTTTTTTGAATAACGGAAACAAGTTCTTCATCGGTCAGAACCGTAACACGGCCTCCTGCATATTCCTCATCCACCCATTTCTTTACTTCCTGTACAAGTTCGGAGTTCTTATTAATATGATCCTGTTCCGGCAGACGATAAAATGTATTAATCCAATGCGCAATTCCGGCGAGTCCTGAGGTATTGGAAACTGCACACAACACCGGTCTGTTTAAAAACTTTTCCGTATCAAAAATATTGTAAATCTCTTCATTTTTCAATAATCCGTCTGCATGAATTCCTGCTCTTGTAACATTGAAATTTTTGCCAACAAACGGTGTTCTCGGAGGTATCTGGTATCCGATTTCAGATTCATAATATTCAGCAAGTTCGGTAATTACCGTTGTATCCATGCCGTTTAAATTTCCCTTTAACTGGGCATACTCAAAAACCATTGCCTCAAGTGGCGTATTTCCTGTTCTTTCTCCGATTCCAAACAAAGAAGTATTGACTCCGGAGCAGCCGTACAGCCATGCTGTTGTAGAGTTGGAAACTGCCTTATAAAAGTCATTATGACCATGCCATTCAATCAAGGCATGCGGAACTCCTGCATGTGTATGCAGGGCATAAATGATTCCCTGTACACTTCGCGGTATAACAGCACCCGGATAATTTACTCCATATCCCATCGTATCGCAGGCACGTACTTTAATCGGAATTTTATATTCTTCCATCAAACGCATCAATTCGACACAAAATGGTACAACGTATCCGTAAATATCCGCTCTTGTGATATCTTCCAAATGACATCTTGGACTGATTCCTTCCTCGAGACAATCGCGAATGACACTCAGATAATGATCCATTGCCTGTTTTCTTGTCATTTTCAATTTTAAGAAAATGTGATAGTCTGAACAACTAACCCAAATACCTGTTTCTTTCATTCCAAGTTCTTTTACCAGTTTAAAATCTTCTTTGCTTGCACGAATCCAGCTGGTAACTTCCGGGAACTGATATCCTTTTTCCATACATTTGTATACAGCATCTCTGTCCTTTTTACTGTATAAGAAAAATTCACAAGCACGAATCATTCCATTCGGTCCGCCCAGTTTATGAAGATAATCATAAATCGTTACAATCTGCTCTGTTGTATAAGGTGCTCTTGACTGTTGTCCATCTCTGAATGTCGTATCTGTAATCCAAATATCTTTCGGCATATTGTGAGGTACAATACGATCATTAAACGGTATTTTCGGTATCTCCGAATAAGGGAACATATTTCTAAATACATTGGGTTTTTCCACGTCATCCAATATGTACATGTGTTCTTCTATTTCAAGAAGATTATTCTTTTCATTCATTGTCACAGGTCTGTTTTCAAATGTACTTCCATCCTGCATAATCATGCCTCCTAACGCTTATTGTTTCGACTAAGTTGTCTAAACGCAAATACATCTCGTATAATTGTATACAATCATACGAGATGTGTCAATAGATAACAACCGCGATTTTATCTGATTTAATTTTTTAGAAGCCTTCCAATATTTAACATCCCCCAACCCTGCTTTGACCATGCTTCGTTTAAATCATCCGCGCTATTTAGTAATTTTCTCTTTACTTCTTCATTTGTCATGCTTTCTTTTTTCTGAAGCACTAGTGCGCATGCACCTGCCACAATCGGCGTAGCCATAGAAGTTCCGCACTTTTTTATATAAGGGAAAAGATATTTTCTTCCGTTCCATTTTAAAGCGCCGTTACATGATATAATGTCCGTTCCGGGTGCTACAATATCCGGCTTTTTTATACTGCTTTTTGTCGGTCCTCTTCCGGAATAGTGTTCGCAAAGATGGTCGCTTTTTAGATTTCCGTCATGACATCCTACTGTAATGACATATTGAGAAGTTGCAATTGGAGAAATTGTCATGGGAGCCGGACCGTTATTTCCGGCAGCCGCTACCACTACAATTCCCTGTTTCCATAAATATTCCACAGCATGATACAATTTCTTTTCAAACTCTTCATCCTCAATGTTTCCTACTCCAACCGAAATATTAAGGATTCTGATTTTATATCTGTCCTTATTATCAAGAATCCATTCTATCCCTTCCAACATGGATGTGACGGAACCATTTCCTTTTCGGTCCAACACTTTCCCGATGACAAGACCTGCTTTCGGTGCAATTCCTGCATATTTCCCTTCACTTAATCTTCCGTTTCCGGCAAGACATCCTGCAACATGTGTACCGTGTCCACTGTCATCATAGCACTTATCTGCCTCTCTACGGTTTACGAAATCTCGAAACAGCAGTATTCTATTATCAAAATCCGGATGAAGGCAGATGCCGGTATCCAGAATCGCTGCAGTAATTCCTTCCCCATTCCACTTCTGACTTATTTGTTGCGCCAAACCGACTTGCTGTCTTACTCGTTGCACATAGGTTCTCCGGTCCTTTTTTATTAACCTATGCTTTCTTTTTGGCGAGGTGTCTTTCTCTTCCCCTTATATAAGAATAAGAATAATGATACAAAACACATTGCTGCCGCAATCATATATTGAACAGGAATACTGTAATCTCCCGTATCCGGCGAGACATCCTTTTTAAAATTTCTAACAATTTTGCCATTTTCCAGTTTTAAGGAAACGGAATTCTCTCCGGTAGCAAAAATAGCAAAATCCGACAAATGCGATGTTGTAAAGGAAATGGAACCGTTCTGTTCCACCATAGATTCCACTTCTTCTAACTGCCCATCACTATCCATTGTAATGACATAATAATTGTTTCCCTGAATATCTTTTTTCAACGGCATCGTAACAGTAAGTTCTGCCTTACCAAACTGTGTGATAAGCACTGTATCCGTTACGTCTTTTAATGTTATTGCATAAACAGACATCTGCGGTGCCTGTCCTTTGAAAAGTTCCTCATAAGCTGCCTGAAATGTTTGCTTTGCTGTTTCATTATCAGCAATATTAAGAGTTCCTACTGTCTCTTTTTCTGAAAAAGATGCTGTAATATCTTTTGTCTCAGATCCATTATAAGATACAGTCAAATCTTTTTGAGCTTCTCTTACTTCCGGTATCGAAGCAGTTTGTATTCTTTCGGCATCTTTTATTGTATACGTCTTCCCGTTCAATACTATACTTTTGGGTATTTCCTCTAAAACTTCTTCACTAAATATCGCATTTTGCTTAAGAATTGCATATCCTGTTTCGTTCCCGTTTTCATCCTTTTCCAAAGACAGTATCATTCCCGAAAATCCAAGTTTCTCAGAATCCAAAACAGTATTCTCAAAAGAATTACACTCTTCGTCGACAATTGCATAAAAAACATTATACAAAGCATCTTTACGATACTCTTCTTTTTCTAATCGTTGTGTTACTTTGCCATACGTAAACTCCGGCAGTTGTTTTCCTAAAAATATAACTGACTTTGTAGCATTATCCTTTTTCGTTTTACTGAAATCCACTGCTCTAAGGCCGATTTTTTTTACTGTTGCCGGAATCGTTAACGTATCCAGCGGACAGTCCAAGAACGCCCTATCCCTGATTTCTTCCAGATAATTTCCTCCTGTTACGCTTCTCAAAGAGGTCGCCCCACGGAAAGCATCTTCTCCGATAATCTTAATCGAACCCGGTAATGAAACCGATTCAATTTCAGTGTGATTTAGGAAACAATCCGGTGCTATATAGCGAACGCCATCCGGTATTATAACTTGATTTGTTGTTCCTTTATATGCAAGCAGAATTTGATCTCCTACAATCAGGAAATCACTCCCGTCCTGCGTGCTTTTCCAATTGGTAAGCCATGGAGTTTTTTCAAATGCAGCAGTTTCTATCTCCGTAACAGATGTTGGTATTGTTACATCTGTCAGACTATCACAATGATAAAAAGCGCCATATCCGATATTTTTGACTCCTTGTGGAATATTGATTGATTTTAGGGCACTACGCGCATAAGAGAAATCTCCAATATTTTGAATCCCATCCGGTATGTAATACCCTTCCATATCCGAATCCGCATAATATGCCTGTGCTGCAATTTTATCTCCTGCTACCGCATACTTAGGTAAATATCCGCCTTTTTCCTGATCATAAATATTCTGTTCATTCTTTTCGTTCTGTTCGTTCTGTGACAGTTGTGTTATCCCCTCATTTATCGGAACTCCCTTACTGTCCATAAAAAGAACCGCATGTCCCCCTACTACAATGGATTTTGCCAGTACAGAGTCTTCCTCCTCTTCTTCTAAAGGGTCAGACTGCGGCATATATTCCACGTTGCTTGGGTCTTTACTTGCATCTTTTGTTACCCATCCGGTAGTTGCAGAATCCGATGCATCTGTTTCCTGCGTAGTCATTGAATGATGAGAGCCGACGACGACCCCTTCATTTTGAGAAATGTCGATACCGGAATCCAAATCATTTTCAGCCTGCTCTACATCCTGCCTTTGTTCCAACATCTGCTTAAATTGTTCTGCAATGCTTCCTTCTTCTGCAATGATGCTTAATTTATTACAACCATCAAATGCTGTATCATCTATATAGGATACAGATGCTGGTATTGTAATTTCTCTTAAAGAGATGCAATCCGAAAAAGCTTTTGCATCAATTGATTTTACAGCATACGGTATTGCCAGTTCCTGTAAGTTTTTGCAATTTGCAAACGCAAAACCTGATATCTCTTTCAGTGAACTGCTAAGTGTAATTGATTCCAGATTCTGATTTCCCCAAAATGCATAACTGCATATTTTTTCCACTGTATTGGGCATCTGATAGGATTGAGACGTTTCTCCGTTTAAATATGCGTATAAAATTGTCTTGTCTTTGTTGTATAAAGCACCTTTTTCAAATATCAAATAAGGATTATCTTTATCAATCGAAATTGCTTTTAGGGAATCGCACCCTGCAAATACACCGTTTCCGATGTCTTTTACCTTTTTGCCCAGATTACATTTCGTTAATGAAATACAATCAGCAAATACGGAGTGGTCCAGTGAAGTAACTTCATCAGGGACTGTTACACGGGAAAGATATGTACATCCCAAAAATGCCGCATAATCGACTGATTTTGTATTTTTCCCAAGTGAAACCACATTTAATGATTGGTTTCCTGCGAATGCCTCTTCTCCGATTTTTTTTACAGTATCAGGAACAGACACGGTGGAAGCCGTGCCTGTATATTTTAATAATGTTCCTTCATTCATTTGAAAATCCGTCGTTCCGTTTGCCGCTTGCGTTTCGGATAACGGAATCTGTGTAACGAGGATTGCTGTAAGCAGGAGTAAAATACCTATCAGCTTTCTGATTTTGCCCGCCATTTTAAACTCCTTTTCTGTTATTTAAGCAACCTTTGTTCTTGGTACTTTATCTTTTTTCAAAAACAGAATTAAAGAAATACATGCATATCCTATCGACAAAAACCATTTTGGATGGATTCCGTCTCCTGTTTTTGGTGTTGTATCCAGTGTCCCTTCCGTCAGATTTGCCGTATCAACATAAATGGTATAAGGCGAAAAATGGGTTGCCGTAAAGGAAACACATGGAATACCGTCCACTGTCAGGAACTTACAGTTCAAAGTTTCCATAGAGCCATTCACAACTGCTCCAACCTTATTATTCCCTGCATATTGAACCAGTGCATCCGGTAACGGCATTGTAATATTTACCGAAAGTCCCGAAGTATTTTCTATCTTTGTAGTACCGGTCGAATCATATAAACTGATATCCATTGCAAAATACTTAATCGGGTTCATGTCGCTATATTTATTGGAAAGTGCTGTGGCTACCTGATTTGCCGCATCGTTGCTTTCGGAAATCTTTACAATAAAATTATCCGTCGAACCGCTTACGGAAGCATAAGCCTTATCCGTATTGGAAATTCCCGTTTTCGATATATCAACTTTTGTTGTTGAACCGGAAGGATTTCTTGTTTCAATTGCTCCACCCGAAGAATTCTGGCGAATCGTATTAGCACTTACAGTTCCCGTATTTTTATATGTTGCTGTTATCGTTGCATCACTGTTTGTTGTTTTTACCGTAGTAGCAGCCGAAGTGGCACTTGTAATGGTCACGCCACTGTTGGAAGATACCCATTTATCAAACACTTTTCCTGCCGGAGGTTCAATGGCAGAAATAATGACCGTCGTATTTGCAGGATATGTACCGGAACCGCTTCCGTAAACTACATTCAGTTTATACTGTGTTGCCGATGATGTAGGTGACGGTGTTGTACTTGGTGTTGTTCCCGGTGTCGTTCCCGGTGTTGTTCCCGGTGTTGTTCCCGGTGTCGTTCCCGGTGTTGTTCCAGGTTTTGTCCCCGGTGTTGTTCCCGGCGTTGTACCCGGTGTCGTTCCCGGTGTCGTTTCGGGTGTAATAATCGGTTCGTAAACAGCAAGAACAAACATGTCTTCTGTAACATTTTTCAGAGATTTATTCCATCCCACAAACTTATAACCGTCTCTTACCGGAATCTCATCTTCTTCAGGTTCTTCTGCCGTTCCGCCTTCTTCAACCTCAACTGACTTAATCAACGTTTTTCCATCATATGTATAGAACTTAACCGTAAACATATCGTCCAGAACCTGTTCAACGTTGACACCCTGTTTCTGGGCTGCTTTTCTGACACCCGATTCACGATAGGAAACCAAATACGGTTGTTTTACGTTTTCATATGCATTTCTGCCAAGAGATACTTCTTTTCCTCTAACGATTACTTTCGTGTAAGCTCCTGTATTGGCGAATGCCCGATCACCAATCGATGTAACATTATTCGGAAGACCCACTTCGTTTAAGGAATCGCAATTTTCAAAACACTCATCCGGAATATCTTCAAACAAATTTGCACCGGTAAAATCGGCACTTGTAATTCCGTCACAATTGCGAAAAGCAGCTGCTGCGATTTCCGAGACATTTGCAAGATCCGGATCGTTTGTCAATGCAATCATTGGTGAACCTACTTTGGAGCCTCTTGATGGGAAGCATTCCACTAGTCGTAACGTTCCGTCCGGAAGTTTTTCATATAACATCGCATTATTGCAAGTAAACGTACTATTGCTTGATGTCGAAATAAGACTGGTGCAGTTTTCAAACGGGAGCAATCCAACGTCTGACAACGCCTCTCCGAGTACAACATTTTCCAAGCCCTCACAGCTGTAGAAGCATCCATCAGGTAGATACTCTACAGTAGACATTTCTACACTCACGATTCTATCGTTTCCGATATCTTCTATTTCATGAGAATCACCGCTTGGAAATTCTCTTTTTCCTTCTTCTCCTGTCTCTTCACCAAAATATCCCGCAAACAATCCATATTCTTTATAATTATTTTTATTATCAAGATCTGTAAAGTAAGCCAGTATACTGTTTGTGTTGGAATATGGTTCAACACCTTCCACATTCTTGGAATTATTGTTAAAGTATCCCTTTGCATCTATTGATTTGATGCCTTCCGGTATCTTGATATTTAAAGTTGCTTTTACCAGACTTTCCTCAGCCGGAGTAAGGGAACCACCACTTTCATAACTATTTCTGATACTTTCATCCAGGTCTTCATAATGCGGATAATCTACCAATGTCGGAAGATTATTCTGATTATCCAGTATCACCGACAAACCGTTCGGTTGCGGGCTCTTATATAACACTCTGACACCTGTAGCCTGGTCCATATAATTATCAGATTGCATTGCCCACGCAAACGGTCCGTAATAAGACGAAATTACTCCCTGAATTGTCAGTTTCTTGCCACCTGTACTGAAAGCCTCTGCCCCGATGTTTTCGATTGGAAAGGCAGGAATCGATCCATCCTTACGTGTCTCAAATATAATTTCTTCCAGCTTCGGACAATTTTTAAATGCTGCCTCTCCGATGGTATTAATCCCAATACCTATCGTTACTTTTTCAAGAACAGGACATCCTTCGAATGTACTCTGTCCGATAGAGGTAACACTGTTGCCGATTTGCACTTCTTTTAGTTTTTCGGCACCTTTAAATACATTATCTCCGATTGTTGCAATTTCACTGTCTTCTATCACCAGTTTCTGGATATAATTCAAAGTACCTTGAACCGGATCAGAGAAACATCCGTCTTTAATTCCCGTAACGGATGTCGTGCCGACTGTTGTCTTTACAACCAGTTCCGGAATATCGTTCGGTGTACCGATAAAGTTACAGGAATTCAAAATACCCTTACTGTCTATCAAAAGAACATATGTACCATCGCTGACTTCATAATAGTCCTCTCCGTTTTCTTTATAAACATATGGCACATGTTCATCTTTACTATTTGCAAAATAAGCGTTCCATGTACTTGTTCTGGGAGTCGCTTTTGCACCGTGTCCGTCTTCTTTTGGTCCTCTTACAAAGAAAGTCGGTGTTGTTACCTGTCTGAATAATCCCGGACTGTAACTAACATAGCGGCAGGTATCCGGAAATGTTACATTGTTTAATCCGGTACATCCCCAGAATACAGAATCCGGAATGGCTGTCTCCGCACTCTGTCCTAAGTTCGTCGGCATAATCACATATTTTAGGCCGTCTCGTCCGCCCAGCACGTATGCGCCGAGTCCTGAACCTTCTGTAATATAGTCCGGGAACTGGAACGTTTCAAGATTTGCAATCGGTGCTTTGGAAAGAGCAAAAGCAGCTTCACCGATTGAAGAAATATAAGCATTTCCAAATGAAACATTCGACAGATTAATACAGTCATAGAATGCATAATCCCCGATTGTCTTGTCAGCAGAACCAACCGAATCAAATGTAATATTTGATAACTGACCACACTCATGAAATGCTCCGTCTCCGATAATTGTTACGGAGTCCGGAATAACAATATCCCGCAATGAAGTTCCGGCAAACGCTTCGGCTCCGATTTTCTGAACTCCTTCCGGAAGCACTGCATTTACCAATTTTGAACAATTTGCAAACGCTCTGTTTCCGATTTTGGCATCTGCAGAAAGTGTAACATTTTGCAGAAAACTATTCTCAAATGCCGAATTTCCGATATAGGAAATCTCTTTGGCCATAACAAGAGTCTCAACATTATGTACATCCATAAATGCTTCTTTAGCAATGCCTATCAAAGCTGCAAATTTATTTGCAAGGAAATTATTGGCATCTACATAATAGGCAATACCGTTAATGGTAATTGTATCCGTATCAATTGGTTTATTGGCAACACGCGGCACATATACTTTTTCCCAGCCTTTTGCAAGTCCTGTTTCATCATAATATCTTTTATCAACTACCTGAAGGGACATCTGTGTACCGGTACCGAATACCTGATCACAGAAATACTGCATCTGTTCGATATCCGTTTTGTAAACATCTTTATAAGTCTTTTTGATTTCCTCCGGATAAGGATGATTCGGTGCTTCTACCGGATCATCTTTGTAAAGTTCCGCCTCATCAAATTTCGTTTTATAAGCATTATATTCTTCCAAGAAGTAATTATAGAAGAAATCATGATCCGGACAAGTTACCGGATTTCCTGTCAGAACATACTGATATCCCAATGTATTGATGGAAATGGGGGGATTTGCGACATCTCCCTTCTTTACCACGATATCTGTCGTCTGTGTCGTTCCCGTGTAATAACTGTTTACCTGTGGTTCTTCTATCGTAATATAATCAGAATACACGCGGTAGTTCAATTCGATTTCCTTCACCGAATACTGGTTATTATACTTTGTTATGAAACCATTCGCACCTGCCGTCTCCGCATAGTATTCAAACTGCCAGTCAAGCTGCCAGTTGCTGCCACCCGGTTTTGATATCGTATACGCAGTACCATTACTTACATATGAAGTGTTGGCATTGTCTATATCTACCTGATCCACACTCGTCGGATAAGAGTATGGAATGGTCGTTCCGTCTGCCGGCTCTGCCTGTGCTTCCGGGAACGGAATTGCCGCAACGATAATTGCAGAAATCATAAACAATGCTCCCAGTGTCCTTCTTACCGCCTTTTTCATCTTTCTGTTTGTTTTTCTTTTTGTCCCAGACTTTTTCATAAAAATCTCCTTCTATGCAAGTCATTGTGTTCTTACTTTTTTGGCTACTACCACAAAACGTCCGTCTTCTTCCGAACTGTCACAAGTAGATAACGTAAGCAATTTATCTCCGTAAGATGCCGTTACTCCCGTATCATACAGGGATAGTTTTTGCATTTCTTCCATATAAGAATTAAATTCATCTGCCGAATTCACATCAAAAAACTGATAATATTTAAATACAATTTCTTCTTCATTATAAATTCTGGAGCGGAAAACATACATAACATCATACAGTCCTTCTTCATAAATTGTATCAAAATGAATCTGCGGATGTTCTTTATAATAACTCTCTTTGCTGTAATAATTCAGTTGCCCGAACATTTTCCCGGATTTCATATGATGGCCGTAAATAATCATATTCGTATTCGGGAAAGCGGCATTACAGTCTTTATCCAGAAACAGAGAGCCATTTTTATCATACTCCTGGTTAAAATTGTGATCCAGATAATACTCATTGTTTACAGTTTGCATAACCGGATAATCAATATTTGTATCGTCAATTTTCAGCCATCCGATTAGTCTTTTATTCTTTTTATATAATTCTTCATATTTTTCAAGAATAGGCGGAATGTCCTCCTGCTGTGACAGTGTTACGGTATACCCTGTCTGCTCCGACTTCATTTTTGCAAGATTGTCATAATCCATTGAGTTTTTTTCATAGAAATAATAATAAACTCCTACATAAGCAATGCAGCATGTTGCTAATATTCCAAGTATAAGCAGCATAATTTTTCGTTTTCGCTCCTGCTTTTTAAGCTGTCTTAAAATTTCCTGCTGCATGCTTTTATCATATTCATTTATACTATGTATATTTTTATTTGGAACATCAGTGGAATGTTCCCGTAAAGATGTTGTTTTCACCTGCTTTTCAAGTTCTATGACTTCATCATAAAAATCCTCTCCCAGCAGTGTTTCAAAGTGATAACGATTGTTTTGTAAATCTCGCAGTAATTGATGTACCTGATTAGAATCAAGAAAATCCGTCTTTTCTTTTATCTTATCGATTCTCTCCTGGTCTCTTTGCGCAGCCTGATAATCTATTTTGTTCCGAAAAGTTCTTCCTGCAACTTTATATTCCTGCTGCATCATATCCACACTAACCCCAATTTAATATCATATATTCTAATTTTACAATATATTGGAATTTATGCAAGCATTTTATCAATATCTTGGTATTTTTTAAATACAAAAATTTTTACTTAACGATAGAAACATTGGCAAGCATCCTTTCATACTATAAACCATAAATAAAACTTGGAGGCATATCATGAGTGATTTAACAGCAACTCACTGCGGATGCGCACAGAACAACGATAATGGTTGCGGAGGATTTTTCTGGATTATTATCCTTTTATTCTTATGTGGAGGATGCGGAAACTCTTCCCATAGCGGATGCGGATGTGGGGATAACGACAACGGATGCAGCTGGATTATCTGGTTACTGATTCTCTTCTGCTGCTGCGGAAACGGCAATTTCGGATGCTGCTGATACGAGCAGGCAATAAGACGGGCTTCCTAACCGGAAGCCCATTTCTTTCCATGTCTGTTTAAACGGTACTGTTTCCCAAATGCATAACTGCCTTTTGGCTTTCATATAATTGGATAACAAAAACTACGGAAGTAATATGGAAGAAAAAGAAACAGATGCCGTCCTTTTATTTGATACCCTGTACACAACAAACCATTTACAGATTATGAAAGTTCTTCTTCCATATTTGAAAGAAGAACACCAAAAGAAAATTGCCGTATACATTAAA
>JAQXIR010000128.1 GCA_029007885.1 Lachnospiraceae bacterium
CGGAATTTTAAGCAATCCGAAGGATTGCTTTGCATATCTGCAGGAGTTTCCCCAAAAGAATGTCCAGATGTCTTTATTTCAATAAAAAAGGAATATTAAGAAATGAGAAAAATATTGATAACAAATGATGATGGAATAGAATCTGACGGCATTATCCGCCTTGCTGGGGCGGCAGTAGAATTTGGAGAAGTATGGGTGGTTGCTCCGGACAGCCAGAGAAGTGCGATGTCTCACGGAGTAACATTAAGACATAGCATAGAAGCCTGGGAGGTAGAGTTTCCCATTCCGCAAGTTCATGCGTTTGCTTGTGACGGCACACCTGCTGATTGTGTAAGAATAGGGGTGTTGAATATTGTGCCGGGAAAACCTGATCATGTTTTTTCGGGAATTAATTATGGATATAATCTTGCCTCAGATATACAGTATTCTGCTACCGCAGGCGCTGCATTTGAAGCAGCATTTCAAAAGATTCATACGATTGCATTTTCTGAAGATGCTTGTGAGATGCATGAAGTGACAGACAGATATTTGAAGGAAATCATGGCTGAGTTATTAAGCAAGCCACTTGCAATCAATCAAATTTGGAATGTTAATTTCCCCGGTTGCAGATTGGCAGAGTGCAATGGTATCCTTCGTGACAGAAAAGTATCAACAGATGAGTTCTATAAGGACCGGTATATTGAGACGGAAGTTTCAAAAGGAAGGGTTTCTTATATGGTAGAGGGAACTCGGCAGTTCAATGCTTTGGAAGGCACAGATTTGAAAGCTATTTTCGAAAATTATATTTCCATTGGAAAAGCAACAAATATTTCATAGAGAGAAAAGAGAAGGAATTGTAGAAATAAATATGAAAGAAAGACCTGCTTTGGACAGAAAATTAGATAGCAAAACTTTTCGCGACTATTATTATTTGAAAGAAGAGTTGGTGAGTTTTTGCCGAGAAAACGGTTTGCCTGTATCGGGAGGTAAAATCGAATTGACTGAAAGAATCGCAGTTTTCCTTGAAACAGGGGAAGTGATGCCGTCATCAGGAAAGAAAACGAAAAGAAACTCTATACCAATCTCGGAAATTAGTATGGAGAGTGTCATTGAACCTGATTTTGTATGCTCTGAAAAGCATAGAGCCTTTTTTAAAAAGCATATTGGCAATGGATTTTCATTTAATGTAGCCTTTCAAAAGTGGCTGAAATCTAATGCAGGAAAAACATATCGTGAAGCGATAAATGCATATGATACGATTTTGGAAGATAAGAAGAAAGGAAAAAACTCCATAGATAAACAATTTGAGTATAACACTTATATTCGGGATTTCTTTTCGGAAAATACAGGAAGAACATTAGAGGACGCTATTACATGTTGGAAATACAAAAAGAGTCTGCAAGGACATAATCGTTATGAGAAAGCTGATTTGGCAGCATTGGAATTTTCGGAGATAAGAAAATGAAACTTTTAATTACCGGTGGAACAACGTTTGTTAGTAAATACGCAGCAGAATACTTTACGGCCCGTGGATATGAGGTTTATGTTCTTAATAGAAACTCAAAGCCACAAGTTGAGGGAGTCAGGCTAATTGTGGGGGACAGGCATCATTTAGGGGATGAGTTAAAGAGTATTCATTTTGATATTGTGGCGGATATTACTGTTTACGATGCAAAGGATATTATAGATTTATATGATGCGCTTGGCTCATTTGACCAGTACATCATGATAAGTTCAAGTGCTGTATATCCGGAGAATGGTATGCAGCCATTGCGAGGCATTTGTATTTGACTGTGCAAAATCTGACAGAAAGTTCTATTTACCCCAAGACGGTAAAATGAAACTGCAATTCTTTCATGTGAAAGATTTATGTGGACTTATGCAGGTGATTATGGAAACAAAACCTGCAAATATGTTGATGAGAATTTGGTGTAGCATCAATTTATCATAATGTAGTATGGGAGGTAATTGCTTTGGAAAGAAAATATACGATTGATACACAGGAAAACAAGAGTTTCTTAGAGAACAATGCAAAAGCACTTTGGGATTTTGGACGTAGATTTCCTTCTCCGGGTGGGGCATCTTATTACCTTGGGGATGACGGGACACCATGGCAAGACAGACCACGTGAGACGTGGATTACCAGTCGTATGGCACATGTATACAGCATGGGAGTAATTTGTAAACTCGAAGGGTGTGCAGAACTTGCCGACAAGGCTCTTATGGGGCTTCTTGGAGAATTGAAAGATACTACGAACGGCGGGTGGTACGCCGGACGGACCTTTGAGAATGAAATTCTTCCGGGAAAACAATGCTATGCGCATGCTTTTGTCATACTTGCAGCGACGAGCGCCCTTTTGGCAGGACGCGCAGGAGCGGAAGAGCTTCTTAAAGAAGCTTTGGCACTGTACGATAAACGATTTTGGAATGAAGAGGAAGGGTTGTCGTGTGATACATGGAATACAGAGTTTACGATTCTTGATCAGTATAGAGGCATCAATGCCAATATGCATACGGTAGAGGCATTTCTTGCTGTTGCCGATGCTACAGGTGATGAAACATATCGTATCAGAGCAGGCAGGATTATTGAGCGCGTTATCGGATGGGCAAAAGAAAATCAATACAGAATCCCGGAACATTTTACCGAAGATTGGAAACCGGATCTTGAGAAAAATAAAGAAACCCCGGATGATCCGTTCAAACCTTATGGAGCCACACCGGGACATGGAATTGAGTGGGCGAGGTTGATAATCCAGTGGGCTGCTTCTACATATGGTATCGATAACAAGCAGGCGTTCCCTTACTTTAATACGGCTGCTAAGTTATATGACAGAGCAATAACGGACGCTTGGAATGTTGATGGAGCAAAGGGAATTGTTTATACGACAGATTGGAATGGTGTTCCTGTAGTTCATGACAGAATGCATTGGACACTTGCGGAAGCAATCAATTCTTCTGCTGTTTTGTACCGCGTGACAAAAGATGAAAAATACGCAGAACATTATGGCATGTTTATGCAATATCTGGATGAAACAGTATTGGATCATTCATGTGGCTCATGGTATCATCAGCTGGATGAAAACAACTGTTTAAAAACAACAGTCTGGCCGGGAAAATCAGATGTATACCATGCACTGCAGGCTATGCTGATTCCTTATAGTGATGTTTCCGTTTCCATTGCGAAGGCACTACATAATGCTTTTCCTAATAGGTAGTTATGCATGAAGCAACACCTTACCTTGACTTTAAGAAGTTTTGGTAAGGTGTTTTTGTATTATTTTAACTTTTTTGGAAGTTGAATCGTTATAATAATTGAGAGGGGGTGAAAGACGTGCTTGATAAAATGATATTGAAATACTACGATGATATTTTTTGTTATTGTTATCATCAACTTGGAAATAGAGAGGCTGCAGAAGATATTTGTCAGGATACTTTCGTAAGTTTTATTGAGCACGAAACGGAATACCATGCCTATGGGAAATTGAAAAATTATCTCTATACAATTGCCAGAAATAAATGTATTGACTATTTTAGAAAAGCCACTCCGATTTATGTGGACGAAATTCCAGATAAGGGGCAGGAGAGTTTTGAAAATGAAATTGAGATGAGACATCTTGTTGCGACACTGCCTGAAGAGTACAGACAAGTAATTATATTACGCTTTTTCCAAGACTTAAAGTATAAGGACATTGCAGAAATTTTAGGAACAAATGCTTCAAATGTGAAGTATAAGGTGAAAAAGGCGTTAAAGATGATGGAAAGTGAGGTGGAACGAAGTGAGAAATAATCTGGAAAGAAAACTATATCAATACGGAAAAGAAAGCAGACAGACAATTTGCCAAAACCAAAATGAAAATATGCTTGGACTAATGGAACACGCAAGGAAGTATGAAACCAAGAATACCATGCTTGATTTTGCACTGACTAACATAGGGATGATTGGAAAATACTGCTTGATGTGGCAGGTTTTATGGCTGATGGGTTTTCTCTTTGTGGAAATGTCAAAACAGATTACAAGAGTAGAGTTTGAAGTGTTGCTCTCTGTTTTACCGCCGCTTCTTGTCATACTTACAGCGGAGGATATCAGCAGAGTTTATAATCGGAGCATGCTGGAAATTGAGTCTACCACAAAGCATTCCGTTATGCAGATTGTTATGCTTCGAATGAGTGTACTTACAGTTAGCAACTATTTTATTGTGCTGATGGGAATCTTTATTCTTCGCTCCGGTCTGAAAGGACAATTGACAGAATTGCTTTTGTATGGATTTACTCCAATGATTTTAGCGGAAGCCATTCTTATTGAACTTATGAGGCACATAAAAGGGGAGGAACTGAAAGTGGCAGGATTTGCTGTATATGCGGTGATTGTAAGTGCTTCGGTTGTTATGAAACTGAGAACATGGAACGGATTTAAGTCGGAAAGTGTTTGGGTATGGCAGCTAATTTTGCTGCTTTCAGTTGCATGGACATTTGTAGGGGTTATCAGACTCAGAAAGGAACTGTCAAAATATGGAATTAGTAATAAAGAATATTACGAAGAAGTATAAAGCAAAACTGGCTGTGAACCAAGTTTCTGTGACATTGACACAGGGTGTGTACGGACTTTTGGGAGCAAACGGTGCAGGAAAGACAACATTGATGCGAATGATCTGCGGAGTACTGCAAATCGATGAAGGTGAGATTCTTTTCGATGGTGAGGAGATTGGAAAGATGGATGAAAGATACCGTGACCTGTTAGGATATCTGCCACAGGACTTCGGCTATTATCCGAATTTTACGGTTATGGAATTTATGCTCTATATTGCTTCGCTGAAGGGAATTACCGGAGCGTATGCAAAGCAAAAATCCAAAGTATTATTAAAGAAGGTTGGCCTTGAAAAGAATAGTAAGACAAAAATCAAGGCCTTGTCCGGAGGAATGAAACAGAGGCTTGGAATTGCACAGTGCATGTTAAACGATCCTAAGATACTTGTTCTGGATGAGCCGACAGCAGGACTTGACCCGAAGGAGCGAGTACGTTTTCGAAATATGATTGCAAACCTTGGTAAGGATCGGATTGTCCTCTTGTCTACACATATAGTATCTGACGTGGAACAAATCGCAGACTGGATTTTTATCATGAAAGATGGCAGGATTGTAGAACAGGGTACGGTGGAACATTTAAAGGAGGCAAGTCTGGGGGATAAGAATACAAGCCTTGAGAAAGTATATTTACATTACTTTGGAGAGGAGGATATTGATGATGCTACGTTTTGAACTTAAGAAAATATTTGAAAAGAAACTGAATATTATTGCTATGCTTGTCGGATATGCAGTGATGGCCTTGTGTTTGATTGTTCCAATTCATGATGAAGCTTATGTTTACAGCGATGAGTCCGAAAACATTTCCGGAATTGAAGCGATTAAGAAAAAGAGAGAACTGGCAGCTTCACAGACAGATTATCTGACAGAAGAATTTGTGACAGATACCATAAGAGACATTCAAAGTAAAAACATAGACTTAGATAGTGATGAAGGATATATACAGGTTCTGCGGCCTGCAAGAGAATTGACATATTTCCTGATAAACAGCTATATGGACATTTCATATGTTAATTATGATACGAATATTCTAAACAGAATTGACTTGTCCGGTGGAGGGGCAGATTTTTATGAAACACGTATGCGGCTTATCAAGGAACATCTTAATAAAGACCGGTCCTTCGGTAATTATACGGAAAGGGAGAAGGAATATTGGATTAATAAGGCAGAAGCAGTAACACAACCGTTTAAATGGGGATGCAGAACAATTCCCAACTTAGTCATCATGATATTCGGCGTGGCATTTTATCAGCTGTTTGTTGTTGCAATTTGTATTGCACCGATTTTTGCTGCTGAAAATGAAAGCGGAGCAACACAGTTACTTCTGACGACCAGGCACGGGAAAAGGAAATTGATTCTGATAAAAGTATTGGCTGCTTTTATATTTTCATTTGGTTATCTGATTGTAAGCGGAGCAGTAGAACTTGGCGTGATTGGTGCTATATTCGGGCTTGAAGATATGAGGCTTCCCGTCCAGCTTCTTGATGCAAAAATTCCGTACAATCTTACGTTTGGAAAGGCATGTGCACTGCAGGCAATGGTGTGTTTACTGATAGCCTTTTTCATAATTGCATTTGTGATGTTTTTTTCCGCACTTACCAAATCATCCCTTGCAACAATGGCACTTACAGTTACTTGGCTGATTGCGCCGGCATTTATCCGGGCAAGCAAAACAAACGATTTCTTTAATCATATCAACTATTTGTTTGCTGTTCGATTTGCAGATGTACGGAGTGTCCTTAGTCAATTTATTGACTATCAATTTGGAAATGTAATTATCGATTACATCACTATGGCATCCGTTGTACACCTTGTGCTTGGTGTGTTACTTTTAGTCCCGCTTAGAAAGGTGTTTATTAAGCGGATTTCCAAGTAATATGCAAGGAGGAGATAAGAATAGATTGTGCGAATTCTTAAGTGAGTAAATGAGGAAAATAGAATGAATGTTTTAATCGTATATTGTCATCCGAGCAAGAACAGTTTTACGAATGTTGTGAAAGAATCATTTATAAAAGGACTGAAAGAAGCCGGGCACAATTATCAGATTTCTGACTTATATGCTGAAGAATTTAATCCGATAATGTCAGAGACGGAGTACCTAAGAGAAGGATTTTACGATTTGAATGCACCTGTTCCCGAAGAAATCATAAAAGAACAGGAGAAAATAAATGCGTCTGATATGATAGTGTTTATTTATCCTGATTTTTGGACATCATCGCCTGCTATGCTTGAAGGCTGGTTTCAAAGAGTGTGGACATATGGTTTTGCCTATGGAGATAATCCGACCATGAAAGCCTTGGATAAGGCATTGTTTTTGGTTACTATGGGAGGAACACTTGATGATGAGATACGAAGAACCCAATTGGAAGCCATGAAAACAGTTATGGTTGGAGATCGTATCAGAAACCGTGCAAAAATATGTGAAGTCCATGTCTTTGATCAAATGACAAGAGGGTATGGTAATGATCAGAACAGGGCTGAAAGAATGGATAAGTTTTCAAAGAAGGCGTATGAACTAGGTAAATGCCTGGGAAAATGAAATGAATTGACAGAGGGTGACAAAGTATGAATAAAAAGACAATCGTGGTTTTAACATGTCTTTGCATAGCGATTACTGTTATGGATATATCGGGATTGCCGGGCGTACTTCTTTATATGTCAATGCCGTTTTTATTTTGTAT
>JAQXIR010000129.1 GCA_029007885.1 Lachnospiraceae bacterium
AACAGAAAGGAATGAGAAGATGTATCAGATAAATGATTTTATTATTTATGGGACCCACGGTGTCTGCAGGATTACGGATATCGGAACGATTTCCATGTCAATGGCAGATAAAAACAGGCAGTATTATACACTGGTTCCGTACTATCAAAAGGAAGCGGTGATTTATGCACCCGTAGACAATAATAAAACGGTTATGCGTCCGGTGATTACAAAGGAAGAGGCAAAGCGTCTGATAGAAGATATTCCGAATATTGAAACGGTATGGATTGGCAATGAACGGGAAAGAGAAAATCAGTATAAAACGGCCATTCGTACATGTGAATGCAGAGAACTGATCAAAATCATCAAGACCTTATACGAGAGAAAACAGTTGCGGCTGCAGGATGGCAAGAAGCCGACGGTGGTAGATGAACGGTATTTCCACATGGCGGAGAATCAGCTATACGGAGAATTGTCATTTGCACTGGATATTGAACGGGAAAAAATGGCAGCCTATATTGCAGACCATATGACGGATCATATGGCAGAGAAGGTTGACTGATATACTTAATGAAACGATAAAAGCAAGGAAAATGTCACAAGCTGATATTTCCCTTGCTTTTTTATTGTGTTATACTGTGAGGCAGAGCAGAATACAGATGTGGAAAAGAGATGATAAGAATGAGTGGAATTTTGTATGATGCAAGAAGAATAAAAGCATATGAAGCATTGCAAAGCCTTGGTGAGTTTGCGGGGAAAGATGAAGCGTTTTTGAATGCACTCTGGGAAGAACTGGTGCCGGATGAAGGAATGATGAAAGAATTTATGTATTATCTTGACCATCACACGTTCTTAGATGAGGAGAAGTGCAGAAATTATTCTCTGACAGACTTATATGTCTGGCAGATGGACCGTTACAATCTGATTCGCGATATGGGAAAGAATACAAGTGCATGCAATAAGGAAACGATGGTATTAAATGCATTTCGCTGTATGCTGGATATGAAAAAGGATCCGGAGACTTTCTTAAAAAGGCTGACAGAAGGCAGGGGCATGGACCATGTCGGATGGTAACGTGGAAGGAAAAAGAGAATGAGACGAGCAGACAGAGAGATTAAAGAAATTGATGAAATGATAAAAATCATGGAAAGATGTGATGTATGCAGACTGGCACTTCATGACGAAGAATATCCGTATATCCTGCCGCTTAATTTCGGAATGCAGTCACAAGAAGGAAAAGTAGTTCTGTATTTTCATGGTGCGACAGAAGGAAAAAAGTATGAACTGATGAAGAAAAACCCGAAAGCTTCCTTTGAGATGGATTGCTCTCACCAGCTGATGTTGATTGAAGAGGACGGAAATTGTACCATGTCCTATGAAAGTGTCGTCGGACAGGGAACACTTTCTATGGTACCGGAAGAAGAAAAATACGATGCACTGGTTATCCTGATGAAGCATTACCGGGCAGAGGATTTTCCGTTTAACAAAGAGGTAATTCCAAGGACAAATGTCTTTAAACTGACGGTGGAATCGATGACAGGAAAGCGAAGAATCAAAAAAAGATAAGGATGTTGATTATGAAAGAAGAAAGAAACACAGAAGTAAATAAAGATGAAAGCCGTGAGAACAAGATGGGAACCATGCCGGTCAATGAATTATTGATTTCAATGTCACTCCCGATGATGATTTCCATGCTGGTACAGGCACTTTATAATGTTGTTGACAGTATATTTGTATCACGGATTAGTGAAAACGCGTTAACCGCAGTGTCGCTTGCATTCCCGATACAGTCACTGATGATTGCTCTCGGTGCGGGAACGGGTGTCGGAGTGAATGCACTTTTATCGCGCTCTCTTGGGGAAAAAGATTATAAGAGAGTGAATGCAAGTGCCGAAAACGGTATCTTTTTAGCGGGAATTAATTTTCTTGTTTTCCTAATTATTGGGCTCTTTGCGGTAAGACCATTTTACTGTAGCCAGACAAATGACGCAGAAATTATCACATACGGAATTCAGTATCTGACGATTGCATGTTGTTTTTCCTTTGGCTTGTACACGCAGTTCATTTTTGAACGTCTTTTGCAGTCGACCGGTAAGACATTCTATACAATGATTACACAGGCGACCGGAGCGGTTATCAATATTATTTTAGACCCGATTTTTATTTTTGGGTTGTGTGGGGCACCGAGACTTGGTGTAGCGGGAGCTGCGATTGCAACGGTCATCGGTCAGATTGTTGCTGGAATCCTGGCAATGATCATTAACCATAAAGTAAATGATGAGATTCATTTATCTGTAAAAGAATTTCGACCGTCAGTAAGAGTAATCGGACAGATTTATACAGTCGGAATTCCTTCTATTATCATGCAGTCTATCGGCTCTATCATGGTTTATGGCATGAACCGGATTTTGATTGCGTTTTCTTCTACGGCAACAGCAGTATTTGGTGTGTACTTTAAATTACAGAGCTTTGTGTTTATGCCGGTGTTTGGATTAAATAACGGTATGGTTCCGATTATTGCCTATAATTACGGGGCACGCCAAAAAGAACGCATGATTAAGACAATGAAACTCAGCATTCTATATGCGCTTGCCATCATGACTGTGGGATTAGTGATATTTCAAGTGTTTCCCGACAAACTGTTTATGCTCTTTGATGCATCAGAGCATATGCTTAGCATGGGAATCCCGGCATTACGGATTATTAGTTTTCACTTTTTGCTTGCAGCGTTCGGCATCGTTTGTACTTCGGTATTTCAGGCACTTGGAAATGGCGTATACAGCATGATTGTTTCCATATGCAGACAACTTGTTGTTCTGCTTCCGGCTGCATATATCCTTGCGCAGTTCGGAGATGTCAATTATGTATGGTGGGCATTCCCAATCGCAGAGGCAGTATCCGTGATACTGACAATCGTCTTTATGATTATGATTAATAAAAAGACAATCAGTCGTATTTAGAAGCCCAATTTAGGAGTTGTAAAAACATTGACATTGCTCGTTCCTGTCGTTATAATTGTGACGTGGTTCAAACCACATACGCGGATATGGCGGAACTGGCAGACGCGCTAGATTTAGGTTCTAGTGGGAGACCGTGCAGGTTCGATTCCTGTTATCCGCATAAAAGAGTCTGATTTTATCAGACTCTTTTCGTAAATTAGGAAAAAACTAAGCACTGCAAAAGAAAAGGAACGTGAAGAGAACATGAATATTATTTTTCAAATTTTACTGTTGGCAGCCGGCTTTACTATGTTGATTAAAGGGGCTGACTGGTTCGTTGACGGAGCAAGCAAGATTGCGGATAAATTTGGAATTCCGCAGATTGTCATCGGTCTTACCATCGTAGCGATGGGAACAAGTCTTCCGGAAGCGGCTGTCTCGATTACCGCGGCTTTTAAAGGGAGTGCGGAAATTACAATCGGAAATGTGCTTGGCAGCAATATCCTGAATATTCTGATTATTCTGGGAATTACTTCTGTTATCATTCCACTGACTGTAAAAAAGAATACGCTCAAATATGAAATCCCATATGTCATTTTGATTTCGGCTATTCTTTTCGTACTCGGATTTTTTGACAAAGAAGTATCCAGAGTAGACGGTCTGATTCTCTGGATGCTGTTTATTATATTTATGATTTATCTGTTTAAACTTGCTAAAAAGGGCGAAGATACCGGAGAAGAAGTGCCGCAGGTAACAGAAGATGACAGACTTTGGAAGATGATTCTTTCTGTTTTTATCGGAGCCGGCCTGATTGTATGGGGCAGTAACCTCACAGTAGATGCGGCAACTGTACTGGCACGTATGTTTGGCTGGAGTGAAAGACTAATTGGGCTTACCATCGTAGCACTGGGAACTTCCTTGCCGGAACTTGTTACTTCCGTAGTAGCGGGAATGAAAGGAAAAACCGATATTGCCATTGGAAATATAGTGGGCAGCAATATCTTTAATATTCTGTTTGTAGTCGGTACGACAGCGTTGATTATCCCTGTTGTATATGCACCGAACTTTTTGATTGACAGTATTGTATGCATTGCATCAGCAGCCCTTTTGCTCCTGTGCGTAATCAAGAACCGCAAACTGACACGTGTCGGAGGAATTGTTATGCTACTTTCTTATGCGGCATACTTTGTTTATCTGATTCGGGGATAATGCAGTTGTTTTCAAAAAAGACGTGCTTGCCACGTCTTTTTTTCTTGAATTTGTTTTGCAGGCATAATATAATAATGTATCATATATATTAATGTCGGTGTTAATCTTACGCAATCATTTCAAAAGAGCCATACACCAATTATTTCAAATCTATCACCATATCTATTACGAAAGGAATTTACGCCTATGGAAAAACAGAATAAGGAACCGGAACAGGGAACAGACTATGCATCATGGTATCCGGAGGGATATGCATTTAACTTAAGTGACTTTGCCCTCTTTCTATCCGTCATGAAAAACAAACGTGCCTATGAATGTACGCTGAGTATTATTCTG
>JAQXIR010000130.1 GCA_029007885.1 Lachnospiraceae bacterium
AGGAGTGTATACAGCGGATGTTTTTCATTGTCCCACGACTCCACGAGATTATCCCTGCCAAACGGTAACTGGATTGTTGTTGTATACTGTCGTACAAAGTGTACCTGTTCTGCCGGGAATAACGCCCAGACACGTTCTTCCCCTTCTGCAGGACGAATCATATCACAGATTGTAATCGTCTCCTGCGGAAGATGATACAGATTTTCTGCTTTCGAAATATATGTGCTTTTGTAAACATATGTCCCGCTGATCATCAAAAACAGAGAAATCAATAAAAGTCCTGTTTTTGCATGTCTTCCTACCAATTTGCTGGCAGCATAAGCGATTACGACAGTCATCGGCAAAAGCCAAAGAATGCGGTAATAAGTTCCTTCATCAAGTTCATTGTAAACAGCATAAAAATAGGGGATAAAGAATAATACCTGAATTACTGCAGGTACATACACCAGTAAACATTTTGTCTTCTTATCTTCTTCCGTAACTCCCAGATAAATCAATGCTGCCAGAAAAAGAATGGAATAATATCCCGTTCCCCCATATGATTTAAAAATATCAAATACGGTCTGCATGGTGACCTCCTCTTTCTATATCAACAAAAACATTGCGCCATAAACAACTAACGGAATGCAGGTAATCATCAAACGTAACGGTATTTGGATGGTTTTCTCCTGAATTCCCAACACAATCCCGTTTACACCAATCAGCAACGCAATCAAAAACACGCTTGCCGTACTCGATAAAGCTGCAACTATATTTACATTAAACAACATTAACCATAACCCAATACGGTTTTCCTTTTCATACCCTTCCTTTTCAAAAATCCAAAGAAGCAGCCATAGAACCGCAGGAATCACAAGATTTGCCAAAAGCGATTTTCCCTGCCATGTTCTTGTCAGGAAAAAAGTTGCATTTGTATAAATGGAAACATTTCCGAAAATTTGCATAATGCAAATAAAAATCATAAACATCGGAAGTTTCTTTCTATCTCTCTTAAACAATTTCTTTCCGATTTCCAGGTAAATCCAATAGGTAATCGGAATCAATATAAGCGGTAAAACACTGTGCGCAATAATAGTCGAATGGATATTGCTGATTTTTCCGATATAGGCAATCCAGATTGGAAATACAGCAAGTGAATGGCGAAGATCCATGCCCGTAGACAATCCCGTATAAGGACGAATCCGATACAAGGTGTCTGTTTCCTGTGTCAACAGTGACTGCACAACATAATAGGCATCATCCCCATCGAAAGAAGTTCTTGTAAATGCCATAAACATTTGAAAGGCAATCAGTAAAAACACAATCAGCCACATGACTTTTTCTTCTGTGGTTTTCTCCCGATGTTCTCTTTTTATCGCAGCAAAATTAGTCTTTCCTTTTTTCTGCAAAAAAATGGTAATCCCGATACCTGCCACTGCCAGAATGCCTGTAATACTCGTAAACAGCGGAACAATCAGTTTAAATCCCCACGGGCTTACAATTACAATGGGCACCGTAATCAACTGAAAGATTCCAAGTGAAAGCAGGAATCCGGAAATATATGTTACGCCGATGCTGCGCATTTTTTCATCAATCAGATTTACCGGAATCAATCCTATACAAAAGGGAATGATTCCAAGTACAATTATCAGAATCAGAATTTTTCCTATCATACTGTTCCTTCCTTATCAGTTATACCAGTCATCATAAATAGCTTCATAATCATAGGTTGTGGCAAGTTGACGCAGTTTATCCAGTTCTTCTTCCAGATTTTCCTCTGTCACGCGTCTGTTCCCGTTTGCAAAACATTCCACCATATATTTGCAGATACTTCCGTGATAGTGTGTATAATCCGCATAATTGTTCAGATTGCAGATAATGTCTTCTTGATTTTGGAAAAAATACAGTTTCACATTATCATACTGCAAAAGTCTTCTTGTCATATAATCATATTTTGCAAGGACTGCTTCCAGTTCTTTTTCCCGCATCACATCATTCCAATACAGAATACTGTATGGCGGATAAAAGATGTAAAAAGTGGTCTCCGGATGTGCCCCAATATAAGGACAGATATTGACATCCAGGTTTTCTTTCACTGCCGGCAAAAAAACATCCGCCGGTGTCTCTTTTTCTGCCTCAGGTGCCGGCTCATAATACATCAGTACCAATGCTTTCTGGTAATGTTCGTCCTGCCACCATGGTTTATAAATCATATTCCAATCCGATTTATCTTTTGTATCGACTGCCGGACGGAAAATATAGTTTAACAGCACATCTTTATTAAAAAGATATTTGACGTCATTTGCATAGTTTTTATCATACAAATATTCCGGAATCGGAAACTTTGTCTGATTAATATCCGCAGAATAGTTTAACTCATCAATCCCCAGAAACACTGCTTTGACATTTTCCTGTTTACTGTCGAAAATGATATCCATAATATTTGCCTGGTCCTTTGGGAACGCCCCGTTATAGCTGAGTTTCTGCGTTGTCAGACCCATCTCCTCCATAAACCAATCGGTATTAAAATTAACTGTCATGGAAGAGCCAAGCAGGACACTGTCATAATCCATATTCTTAGCAAGACCGGGATTCATGCTGACCTGATTGTCCACAAGATAGGGGAATGAAGGCAGCGGTTTATGATATTGAAAAAACGGGTCCACATATATGGTCAGTCCGGCAACGGCAGCAAGTCCCACAAAAACGGTAATGCCAAATACCGCAAGCCATTTTTTATACTTTTTCACCTAAATTCCTCCATTAGAAGTTAAAATACAAAAATGTGCTGACTCCTGACAGCGATACAACACACCAGAGAAATAAAAATGCCGTTATCAGTGCATTCCATACGGTCGGTTTCCATTTTTTTGCCAGTTCCTGTACGTTCTTTCCAAAGAATACGGCAATCAGTATCACAACCGTAAATAAAATCATTAAAATGTATTTGCTGTATGTAAAATCTGTCAAATGTGCAATTTTCATCACATACCAGAATTCATCCAAATTAAAAGCATTGGCAATTGCTTCTGCCGGAATCCGTATTCCACCGCAGAAAATTTGTTTCAATAGCGTAATAGCCTGTCCGATGGACTCTGCCCTAAAAAAGACCCAGGCGACATTGACATAGAGAAACGTCAGAAAAATGCTAAGGATACGGGGGATTTTAAACGTTGGCAAAAGGCGCTTATATGCTCTCGTAATACAATAAAGCACACCATGCATGACGCCCCACAAAACAAAAGTCCATCCTGCTCCGTGCCACAATCCGCTTAAAAAGAAAATCAAAAACAGATTACAGTACATTCGTACATTCCCCTTACGATTTCCACCAAGCGGGATGTAGATATTTCTCGTAAAAAAACGGGACAGCGTAATATGCCAACGCTTCCAGAATTCGATAATATTGCCCGCTTTATAGGGGGAGTTAAAATTAATCGGAAGATCAATACTAAACATTTGCCCGATTCCGATTGCCATATCACAATAGCCACTAAAATCAAAGTATAACTGCAACGTGTAAAACAGCATAACAAGCAATGCATCAATGCTGCCAAGTCCTTCTACTATCGAATATCCGGTATCAACCGCCATCCCGAATGTATCGGCAATCAATACCTTTTTACACATTCCCAAAACAAAAATAAAAAGCCCTCTGCTAAACTTTTCCTCATCCCACTTTACAGTACCGATTTTTTCAAACTGCGGCAGCATCTCCTCATGCGTCACAATCGGCCCTGCAATCAGTTGTGGAAAAAAGGTAACAAACAACGAGTAATCCACAAATTCGCAATCTTTTATTTCTTCCCGGTAGGTGTCCGCAAGAAAGGAAATCTGCTGGAAAGTAAAAAAGCTGATACC
>JAQXIR010000131.1 GCA_029007885.1 Lachnospiraceae bacterium
AATGAATGCTGTTTTTGGCGTGGGTGTCTATTTTGTTTGTGTTGGAATTCAATTTGTTTTTCATCATATCGGAAGATTTAAACATATTTTTGCGGTCGCACTGACAGGTGCATATATGATGTTTTTTGTGTTCTTCGTGCGATTCTATTTTCAGGTATACACAAGTGCCATATATCCGCAGGCAATGTTTGAACATCCATGTGGGGAAGCAATTGAGTTCCTGAAAGAACAAAATTTGGGCGGAATGTATTATTTGGATTATGACCAGCAAGGATATATCTACTATCTAATATCCCGAATGGAATCACCGTATGACTTCCCGGTTGAGGTTGAAATGGATCATTATGAAAATATCTATTTCAAATTGCCGGAAGAAGTTTATGAAGACAGTAGTTACGTCGTTAAAGAGACCAGCCGGAAATTTATGGATAAAATTGAAGAAAGCGGTTTTCGTTTTACAAAAGAAAAGATAGGATATTATGTTGTATATTATCCGGAAGGAAAATAGGAAAATGAATGCGAAAGATAAGGTATCTGACAGGCAATATTATATAGTCATTACACTGCTGCTTGCGGTGGCAGTCTTCTTGAGGTTTTTCAAATTGACACAACTGCCATACGGAATCCATGTGGACGAAGCGGGAATGGGATATGATGCATGGTGCCTTGCAAATTTTGGAACAGACAGGTATGCATTTCACAATCCTGTCTATCTGATTAATTTTGGAGGGGGACAAAGTGCACTATATGCCTACTTATGTGCTTTTTTAATCAAAATCACGGGAGGAAATTTAAGCTTACTGCTGATTCGGCTTCCGGGAGCAATCATGGGAATTGCCGTTGTTATTTTCGGCACCATGATTATAAAAAGATGTATGGGAAAAAGAGCGGCAATCGTCGGGATGACTCTTTTGACAATATGCCCATATTTTATTATGCATGCCAGATTCGGATTGGATTGCAATCTTATGCTGCCTGTCGGAACAATCGCGTTGTTTTTTATGATTATGGCACTGGAACAAAAGAAGAAATTCTTCTGGGCAATAAGCGGACTGTTTTTTGGAATATTTTTATATACATATGCGCTGAGTTATATTGTATTGCCGCTATTTTTACTGTTTGTCTTTCTATACCTGCTGTATTGCAGGCAGATTTCCCGGAAAGATGTGCTGGTATTTGCAATACCGCTTGCGGTTTTGGCAGTTCCGCTGCTTGTGTTTGTAGGGATTAATAACGGTGCGGGGGAAAGTATCATTACCCCGTTTTTTTCCATTCCGGCATTACCCGGATACAGAAGTGGTGAATTCGTATTCAGCCTTTCAAAGATTATGGGAAATGTGGATCGCTTGTTTGACTGTATCTTTTTCAGGGATGGTCTGGACTATACGGCATTCAGTAAGTACTACACTTTGTACAGTATTACGATACCGTTTGCCATTCTGGGAATTTGCCTTGGATTTTATCACCTGTTTTGCTCTTTGGAAAAACGGACATTCAGATCAGAATGCCTAATTACCTTCTTTTTCCTCGCAGAATTCATTCTGGGCTGCATCCTTGGTTCGGCAGGTCCCAGCACCTACAAATTGAACGGAATATTCTTCTCGATTATTTACTTTACAACAATAGGACTTTTATTTTCGTATCGTAATTGTGGGAAATTAAAAAAAGGATTTGCCGTAATAATGGGATTGATATATCTTGGAAACTTCCTTCTTTTTGCAAGATGTTACTTTGTTCAGTATAAAACCAATGTATATCCGCAGGAACACTTTGAAACATCCTATCAGGAAGCAGTCAGATTTTTGGAAGAGAAAGAGATTGACGGAAAGTATTATATTTATCTGGAACAGCAGCCGTATATCTACTATTTTATTGATAATCTTCCATCCCCCGAGGAAAACGGCATGCAACAAGTGCTCTCAGAAATGAAGGGACCCTATCCGGTTGTGAGGGCGTATGAACGTATGGTATTTCAGATGCCTGATACGATATCCGCAGAGGATTCCTATATTGTTAAGATGGCAGATGCGTATCATATGGAACAGATTGAAACTTCCGGATATCAATTTGGAAAAGAAACAATCGGTGATTACGTTGTATATTATTCTTTAAAGGAATGATTTGATCTTGCATATAACTGCTTGACTCTATTTTTTACCAGAGAGTAGCACATGGTTATAAGAAATCCGATAAAAAAGACACTTGCATCAAACAGAAGTACCGATACAAGTTCGCTTGTCCTTGCTTTAAAGAAATCGGAGATACATGCAAACTGCATTCTTAAAAAGTCGCCGAGAAGGTAGATTCCGAGCGTACAACTGCCAACTTTCAGAATAGCAGAAGAGAGAATAGACGGAATCTTCTTTCCACAATAATATTTGGCGAGGTAGAAAATACAAAGACTTAATAATACGGTTGGAGTAAAGTAAACCTTGCCATAGACATAATCGTTATTGATTTCTCCGGTACTGTATAACTGATAGATGGAGCATCCAAGAGATAATAAAAGTCCACCGATAAGCCCTGCCCATGCCAAAAGAACGCCCTTTTTGCAGTAATACTTAGACTGTAGGCGATTTTCCATATAATCCCCAAGCAGAAATAGGATAAGATATCCGGCAGGAAGAAAAGAAAACAGATTCATTTCAGATACCGGTAATTTCCAATAATAGCATAAAAACGGAATAAGTCCCGGACCTATGCAGTAAAGGATAATCAGATACAGGTACATGCGATCTGACAGATGAATGCGCTGCAATATCGGTAGCATAAGAAGAAGGCCAAGATACAGGTAAAGATACCAAAGGGCGGTGCTTGAGTATTCCATATAAAAATTATATAGAAAAGTTTTCAAAGAAAAACCATGATTATAGTACACATGGTAAAAAAGAGAGAATACAATCAGAAGAAACATAATTTTCTTTATTCGGGAAAAATACTTTTCACGAGAGTCGCATTTGGACAGCAGATTAGCACCGGCAATCATGATAAAAAGCGGAACCGCTGTCTTACAAAGATAGAAAATGAGCATTGCAGCAATACGGGATTTACTAAAATCCGATTGGGTAATCGTAATGACAACGCCGCAGGAATGATTAAATAGAACAAATAAGCAGGCGATAATCCTCAAAAACTCCATATAGATTCTTTTGTTTGCATTCATAATAAATATTTCTCCTGAGTAATGATTTATCTATTATAACATTTTTTCAAATTTAAGAAAATAATAAGAATTTCCTCTATACGAAAGCTAAGAAAAATTGTACAATAATACTAATTATTGTAGTATAAAGTATATAACACTACTATATCAAGGAGAAAAGTGATGAACTATTTGGGAAAGAGAATTTTAGCAACAGTTCTGGCAACAGGATTAACGGTTACAGTACTTGGCTCGGACCTTAGTGTAATGCAGGTACATGCACAGGAAGTGTCGGAAAATGACATAGTGATAGAGGAAACTGTGCCGGAAACAACCGAAGAAACATCGGAAGAGATGACGGAAGAAACGGATACGGAAGAAGAAACAGAAGAACCGGAAACAGAAGAAGTTGTTGAGGAAGAAACAACCACCGAGGAGAATGTGGCAGCAGAAAACACAGCCGCTTCCATAAATGAAAATGTAGGCTTTACGCTTTCAGCAGACGAAGACGGCGTTCTGCAGGTTGTATTTGACGAGGGTGTTGAAAAGATATCCGGAAATGTTCTGATTCCTGCAGAAGTTAAAGAAATTCCTAAGAGTGAAACACTTTTTTATACGAATACAGATGTCACAAAAGTAACATTTGAAACCGGAAGTTTACTTGAAAAAATTGACGAGGGTGCATTCTTTGCAACGCCCGTTACGGAGATTAAGATTCCGTCCAAAGTAACATCCATCGGAGCACAGGCATTTTACTCTGCAAAACTAAAAAAGGTTACCTTTGAAGCAGATGGTGATGGTATTGCACTGGGAGATATGGCATTTGCCAATAATGCGCAGTTGACAACCATTACTACAAATGCACGATTAAGAACGATTGGGAAATCGACATTTGCAGATGACAGTTCTCTTGATAAGACAGTGGACCTTACAGGAGTAACCCAAATCGGGGAAAGAGCATTTTATAATTGTTCTGCTCTGGATTATATAAAAATTCCGGATACTATGAGTGTTATAGAAAAAAGCACTTTTGAAAATTGTAAATCATTCGGAAAATATGAGATAGATTTTTATCGTGGCACAAACGCGGTTGCACTGGGTACCGGGATTACCGAAATCAAAGATTCGGCATTTTCGGGATGCTCCGGTCTGGAAGAGATAATGCTTCCAAAGCAGGTTTCCCGACTCGGAAGCAATGTTTTTAACGGATGTACCGCATTGAAGACGGTTACAATCTATAACAGTGATGGTGCGGACAAGACAAGTGCCTGCAACATTGCATTAACCTATACTTCTTTCCCGGCTTTGAAGGGACTCACTTTAAAGGCGTATGACGGTACGGTGGAAGACTGGGTAGGAAGCCATACTACATACGGAGTGACATTTGAAACATTGTATAAGGATTATGCAGTTTCCTATAATGCAATCAATAACGGAACCATTAAAGCGAACAGCGAAAAAGTTAAGATGGGCAAAAAGGTTACTTTGACTGTTACACCGGCAGCCGGATATGTGCTTCGCTACGGCTCTCTTTATTATACATATGAAGATGAGAGCGGCATTACGCAAATGGGAGAGATTGATCAGTGGGATTACACGTTCATCATGCCCGAGAGTGATGTTAAAATATTCGGAAGTTTTATTAAAAGCACAGATGCACAGTATGGTTCACAACTTACCATGACAGAGGATTCTCTGATTGACAAAAGCGATGATGCAATTTCATATGATGAGAGTACTAAGATATTAAGTTTCCCGAAACCATGGCAGAATGTACGGATATCAGTGACCGGAGAAAATGAAAGAGTACCGGTATATAGCGAACTTGTTTTTAAAAGCAGTAATCCCAAGGTGGCAACAATTGATGACCACGGAAATATCCGCGTAATCGCTGTTGGTACATCCAATATTACCGTATCGCTTGCGGACACATCAAAGCAGACAAAGGCGTTGAATTTTAAGATTGAAGTAAAAGAAAAGTCTTATGTTAAAGAACTTGATTTTACCTATAGTGCACCTCGTGCAACAATTGATTATGCGTCAAGCCCAAACGGCGAGGCTCATGATATCGGATATGATATTATTACATACCCTTCCAGTCTGTTAAATACAGCATCACGTTCTATCGTTGTTACTCCGAACGGAAGAGATGAAGACGGTGACATCCTGTATACGAATTATCAGGTTTCAACAAATGATGCAACAGTCGCAAAACAAAGATGGTCACAAATAACGGGAAAAACCGGAAGAGTGGATATTCCGAAAGGGGCACTCGGAGAAACCGTTATCACCGTAAAGGCATTAGACGGAGCCAAGGAACCGATTACAAAACAATTTATCGTAAGAGTCGTAGACGACACACCAAGACTTTCCAATTCCGTGCTTTCTGTAGATCCGCAGTCGGTAACGGGAACTTTGCTGAATTTAGTATCTGTATATGATGCAGAGCCGAACGTTGACAGTCTATCTATTGAAAAGAAGGTTGTTAAAAAGCAAAATACCACTTATGAAAGCACAGATGATTTATTTGAACTGTTAAAAGAAGACGGCAAAGTCTATCTGAAGGTGAAAGCAGAAAGGGCAAATGATTTTACCGCAGGTCAGAACTATACATATAAAGATACATATTATGTTCATGGAATACTGTCAGATTCCGACACAGAATTTTATATCCCGATTTCTTCTTTAACGATTTGCAAGAAAAATATAAAGCCGACTGTAAAATTGAGCGGAAAAATTAATCTTTTTTATAACGGTACGGCGGATATTAAAGAAGTCGGAGAAATTAAGGTAACACAGAGTCAAAAAGACCTGACGGTAGAGCGCTATGAACTGCTCGGAACGACGAAGACCAATGGTGTGGATACGGCAGATGATGGAGCATTTGCCAACAATTTTGAACCCTTACCGGTATTAAATGCGGATAAGACAATCTCGATCAGAAGAACGACCAATGATATGGCGTGCTATACAGCAGGAAAATCGAAGGGAAAACCGGTGCTTTCCGGTATATTAAGAATCTGGTATGAAGGCTATACAAATCCCTTTGATGTGAAAATTACCATTCCGACTTGTACGACGGCACCTTCCTATTCGTTAAATATTTCTAAAATCAGTTTAAATTCTTATGCAACCGGACAGGAGTACGAAGTACAATTCATTAATAAGAAAACAAAAAAAGCAGAAGATCTTACAGATGAAACGGAAATTCTTTTAGATACTTCGGAAGGCGGTACTACGGATGGACTGATATATGAAGACCCAGAACACTTTGCTTTTGATTCTGATGAAGATACCATCCATTTGATGATTAACAATGCCAAAAAGGGAAAGATTACCTTAATCTTAAAGCAACCCACATGGGAGAATCAGACCTGGAATAGCAAGAGTACTATTAAAGCAACCGTAACAGTGTCTGTTACAAATGCTTTCCCGACTGTAAAACTTGGCAAAACTACACTTACTGTGAATACGGCATGCCCTGCAGCAGCTGATTCTACTACTATGAAATTGACACAGACGGATTCTACGCTCGCTGACACGCAGATATTCCGGCCCACCGGCAAAGCACAGGACGATGATCTGAAGGTAAGATACGACAGCGAAAGCGGTAAATTGTTTGCGGAGATTACCGGAGATGGGGATGGCATTGTAAATGAAGGAAATTACAGTTTTACATGTACACCGGAATTCTGTTTTAAGGGAAGCGCAACCAAAGATTCAGCAAAGAGCATAACCGTAAAAGTGAAAGTAATTAAAGAATTACCATCAATCACTTTAAAGAGTTCGACATTTTCTTTAAATGCCAACTGTGCAAAGAAAAATGATACTGATAAATATGATTCTGTTTCACAGACATTTACTTGGAAGAATCTGCCGGCAGAGTATTCCGACTATGAATTGTCGACAGAAGATCTCGAATTTGTTCTAAAGGGCAAAGGAACAGACTATATCGGCAAAAACAATATTCAATTTGCAATGGATGCAGAGAATAGAAATGTGACGGTTTACCTGGAGACTCCTTCTAAAAGGACCGGAACCTGTACTTATACAGTAAATGGTCTGAAGTTAACGAATGAAGATGTAGAGATTCCGATTAAGCCATTTGCCATTACAATTAAAAGCATAGATAAGACACCGACCGTGACGGTTAGTGCAAAAGGAAGTATCAATCCTCTCGATTCGGCAAGTAAAATCGAATACACGCCGAAACTTGCGAATGTAAGCGGTAAGATTGTAGATGTAAAAATTAGAGAACTTGGAGAAAACAATTCTCAACTGACACCGGGGACAGAACATTTCACCGCAAGACATGATACCACAACGGGCAAGACGATTGTTAAGGTAAAAGATGGCGCAACATTAGAAAACCGCACCTATAAGATTCAATTATTCTATGAGATTTCAAATGGAATGGGTGAAAGCAATCGTGTAGAGGGAACCTATCAGGTTGCCAAGGATCAAAAGATTATTCCGAAGCAGACAATGCCGAAGATTAAGACGGACGTTACAAAAGCGAAGTTTTTTGCCGGAAACAAGAGCAAGGAACAGACCATAACAATAACAAAGACAAGCACGACAACGGCGGATATCAGCGGTGTGAAATTTTCATCTAAGACATCACAGACGTTGCAGAATGCTTTCGAAATTGTAAGCTTTAATCGGACAACAGGTGAGATGAAACTGAAACTGAAAAATTCTGCCTTTATCAAACAAAATGTCGAACAGACACTAACCTTTGAAATCGTATGTGACGGTCAGTTAAAAGATACGCAAGGAACGACTTTCACGGTAAAGGTAACAGTAATTAAGTAAGGTGATAACATGCGTAAGTTTAACAGAATGCTGGCTGCCATTTTGGCAGCCGCACTGCTTGCGGGAACATGGGTAACCCCATTGCAGGCGGAAGGTAATAATATAACGGAAGAAGCGACACAGGAAGAAACGCTTCCTGCTGAGACTGTGCCGGAAGAAACTACATCAGAAGAAATTACGACGGAAGAATTTGAAACGAGCGAGCCGGTAACAGAGGAAACCGGAACAGAAGAACTTACAACAGAAGAAACGACGGAAGAGATTTCTGAAGAAATGACAGAAGATAGTACGGAAGCGTCCCTAGAGGATACTTCCGTATTGGACTATTCAAAGGAAAATGGAATATTAAGGAAAGACCTTGAAGAACGCCTGGCGGAAGCAAAATTAGCACTGCAGGAGGAAGTTAATCAGAAGGACATCTATGCGTTGATCTATCTTGCAGACTACTATGCGGTAAAAGATGCGCCATCTGCTAAGGCAGCAACGGTCGCAGAACTTCCGTCTGCCCATACGGTCCAGATTATCGGAATGGATGTAGACTGGAGTACGGCAGGTGACGATGAATATATCACAACCCTTCCGACAGTCTACTTTGAAGTGCGTTTTTATATGGGAGAGACGCAGGCAACCGGCTATGTGGAAGAAAAGAATTTGGCCTATTCCGATGAAATTTTGCTGGAATGGAAAAATGAATATCAGGATATTTTCAAATTACCGCAGGCCTCTTTGTATTCTGTGGAATTGTATTCAGAGGCAATGGCAGCAGACTATGCGGACGTCCTGAAATTTCCGACAAGTTACCAGGGATATCTGAATAAGTTAAAAGAAGCACATCCAAACTGGACTTTTGTGCCGATGAATACAGGAAGAGACTTTAGCAGTTGTGTACA
>JAQXIR010000132.1 GCA_029007885.1 Lachnospiraceae bacterium
TGGCTCGTTGGTCAAGCGGTTAAGACGCCGCCCTCTCACGGCGGAATCAGGGGTTCGATTCCCCTACGAGCTGTTGACTGTTTATACAGCCCAACCCTGGAAAGTGTTGAAATCAGTTGGTTTCAATGCTTTTTTATTTTATCCCAATTGAATGTTTGATGTTTATATGATACATATCATACCATATAATTAAAAAGAACGCGGATGCGATTTTCCGATGTTAGATGCCCTCTAGTACATAAGGAGGGTGATGCCCTATGAACACGATGGAAGTCTTAACTCTATTGTTAGTAATCTTTGCGGCTCTGTCTTTTATCGACAATCTTAATAACAAAAAGAAATAGCATCCTCCGTCCAAAGTAGATGCTATTTCAAATAAGTATTATTACTGAGGGCAATCAGAAGCGAAACTTCCGATTGGAATCTTCGATTCCCTTTCTGAGTAAATTATATACCGAACCGCTTGAGAAATCAATCGGTTCCTATATAGGTTATGGATGCGACAAGAACCGGTAACAGCAATAAATCACGCTCAGTATCGTTTCATATAGTTATATGTATAAAAGGGGTTAGTTTGCACGGTATGGAGGATTTTTACTTGTATTAATGTTTTCCCGCTACTTTTGCGAGAGTTGTATTGCAAGAAGTGGCGGATTTATACTAGTTTTATCGTTTTCCCGCTACTTTCGCGAGAATTGCGGGTCAAGACATGGAGAATTGCTTGCAAAAAGTGGCGGATTTATACTGGCTTTAATGTTTTTCCGCTACTTTTGCGAGAATTGCGGTGCGAGAAGTGGCGGATTTATACTAGTTTTATCGTTTTCCCGCTACTTTCGCGAGAATTGCGGGTCAAGACATGGAGAATTGCTTGCAAAAGTTGGTGTCACATCATTGACTAATATACAAAATCAAAGCCCCATTTCTTTCAAGCTTTTTATCCCGAGCATGCAACGCAAACAGCACCTCGTCATCCCGGCAGTACGCCGATACGTCAGCCGTTTCTTCACCCATGTGCAGAATGACTCGTATCGTATGATGCCCCTGTCTTTCAAATACGAAAAGATTTTGCTTTTCATCTCTTACAAGAATCTCCCAGCTATCAGTCGGTGATATATATTTCTTTCTGATTTGAATCACCCGTTTCACAAATTCTGCCGTTTCTGTTTCCTCTTTTTCCCACGGCATAGGGCTTCTGTATTCGTCTTCTTTTACCCCTTCTATTTCTTTTTCATCTCCGTAAAATACGCTGGGCACCCCCGGTGACATACAAAGACAGACAAATGCCATCTTCCATCTTTCTATATCACCGCCGCAAAGAGATAAAAATCTTGCCACATCATGGCTGTCTAACAGATTCAACTGCCCTTGTGAAATCTGAATGGGATAGCGAAGAAACATATCGGTCATAGCACCTGCAAATCCTGCTGCCGTTGTTTTTCCCCATGCAAAGTAGTCCCTGCAATGCTTTCTGAAATCATAATTCATGGTAGAGTCAAAGGTATCCCCTCTCAACCAGCATTCTGAGTTTTCCCAGACCTCACCGATTAAGACTGCCTGTGGGTTTGCTTCTTTTACAGCTTTTCTGAAAGTTCTCCAGAAATTCCGGTCCACTTCATTTGCGACATCCAGCCTCCATCCGTCCACATGGAATTCTTCAATCCAATATTTTCCTACTTTTGCAAAGTATTCCTGTACATCCGGATTGGAAGTATTTAGTTTAGGCATCTTCGGTTCATAAGCAAAGCAGTTATAGTTCGGCATTTCTCCCTGTTTTTCCGGTCTTGTTACCGGAAACTGCAAATCATAAAACCAATCCGCATATTCGGACTCTTTTCCCTTTTTTACCACATCTTCAAAATAAGGAAAATACCAGCTGCAATGGTTAAAGACTCCGTCAATGATAATATGCATGCCACGTTTATGGATTTCTTCCGTCAATCTTTTAAACTCCTCATCCGTCCCCATACACGGGTCAATATGGAAGTAATCCAGAATATCATATTTGTGATATTCTCCCGCTGTAAAAACAGGATTCAGATAAATGCAGTTAAAACCAAGTCCTTCGATATAGTCAAGGTTTAGCCGGATTCCTTCAATCGTGCCTCCGCATTTTGAGTAACACCGCACGCCGTCTTTTCTCTCATATACCTTTCCTTTTCCGTCAAGCGAGCGATATCCGTTTGCAAAACTGTCCGGAAAAATGTTATATACCACGGCATGTAAAAACCAATCCGGTTCTTTCAAAATTTCTTCCCGCAGAATATACGGGTATTGATAATACTCGCTTCTGCCTTCCAGAACAAATCCATCCTCCAATACCATATCCGGCAGTTGTGAATGGAAGGCATCCGCATAGTAATAAATCCATTCTGTTTCCTTCACCAGTTTAAAGTAGTAGCAGATTCGTTTCGGTGACGGAGTAATCGTTGTTTCATAATAGTCATAATACTCGTCCTGCCAGCAGACTTTCATGTCTGTTTGTAAAAAAACCACAGGTGACTGCATGCAGGCTCTGTCCCCGTAAAAAAGGGTACAGGAATCTAAGTCCCCTTTTGCGGTGCGAATACGGATGGTAAAAACATCTTCCGCCTTTGCAAACGCATATTGGGACATCGGTATATGTAAAACCGCACTTCTGTTCATAGTTACTTTTATCCTTTCACGCCACCCGCTGTCAAACCGGAAACCATATATTTCTGGATACAGAAGAAAATAATCAGTATCGGTATGGAAACCAGTATTGCCGCTGCCGAGAATAACGGCCAGCTTCTGCTGTAATCATTTGCCTGTAACTGATACAATCCCCCTGCCAATGTATAACTTTCTTCTTTCAGCATAAAGGTAGTCGCAAATAAATATTCATTCCATACATATATCAAAACCATTACTGCTGTTACAATAATCGCCGGTCTTGCAAGCGGCAGAATAATTTTCCAAATCAACTGCATATTATTGGCTCCGTCTATCTTCGAAGCCTCTTCTATTTCAATCGGTATCGAGTCAAAATATCCTTTCATATTCCAGATACTGAAAATACACATACT
>JAQXIR010000133.1 GCA_029007885.1 Lachnospiraceae bacterium
TTCACCGCATCTTCCTGCGTCTTTACGATATTTTCGGCTTCTTTTGCAACTTCAACTACCTGTCCGGTTCCTTCTACAATCTCATCAACAATCTTTTCAATCTCTGCTGCGGAATCCATGGACTCGTCTGCCAGTTTCTTAATCTGTTCGGCGACAACCGCAAACCCTTTTCCTGCCTCACCCGCTCTTGCTGCTTCAATGGAAGCATTGAGGGAAAGTAATGTGGTTTCTTCGGCAATATCGTTAATGGTCTGAATAATCTGTCCGATTGACTTGGATTTTTCTTCCAGAATCTGGACCGCATCAATAACCTGTGCCGTAACCTGTGTTGTCGATGAGGCACTTTTGTTAAGAACTTCCATGGAACTGATTCCATCACCGATTGCGGCACCTGCTTCATCTGTCAGACCACTGATATTTTCGGCATTTTCTGATACCACTGTGATTTTTTCGGATAAGGAATCCATCTGTGTTAAGCAATCTGCCGAGTCAATATCAAGTCTTGATGTTCCTGTTTCAATTTCGGAAATTGCATTCTTGATACCGTCCGAAGTCTCCATAAATGTCTGTGAGGAATCTGATACTCTTCTTGCTGCTATTGTCAGTTCTTCACTTGTATCGGTTACTTTGGAAATCAATTCTTTCATATTGGAAACCATATCGGAAATGCCGGATGCCAAAAGCATAAACTCATCTTTCCGACGACTGGAAATCTTAACAGTAAGGTCTCCCGTTCCAATCTTCTTTAATTTCTTTACCATATCGCTGATTGCTTTTCCGTATTTTCCCGCTACAATCATGCCGAGCAGTATTGCAATTATGCTGGCTGCCAGAACAAGGAAAATTGTAATCTGCTTAATATCCGCAACTCTTGCCGTAATATTTTCCTGCGGAATCAAAGCACAAATCGTCGCATCTCTGCCGTCAATCTTCGAATATAGGAAAAGATAACCGGTATCCTGATATGTAACATATTCTGAACCGGATAATTCTTCTGCCGTCAATGCTTTCTGATAAAACTCCGTGTCGGCAAAAAGGGTAGGCATAGCCTCACCGGATGCTGAAATCGTGTACTCTGTTCCGTCGCAGGTAATAAATGACGTATAGCTGTTGTCACCGCCGTTTAAGGAAGACAGTGCATCGTCAATTGCTTTTTTGTTGATATCTACTGCTAAAATGGTATTACTTCCGTTTAAATGGCGGACAATTCTTGCCCCGTATTTACTGCTGTCCATTCCTAACATTTCATCTGTCTCGTTGCTGTTTCCAAACAGGAAAAACCGAAATTTATCATTTTTAATCATTTCACCCTGTCCGGTTGCTGCATAAGCAGTATAGAGTTTTTCACCGCTTGCTTTACTTGTTGTGATTACCTGCTTATCGGAAATAAAATGGACGGCAGCCACCATGTTGTCCTTTGTCACGGCTGCGCGTAAATCAGTTGTCGCATTCTTCGGGATTGTAATTGACTGTATCGGGTCTGCATCATATACTCCCTTATAAAACGGAGACAATGTTTCGTCTTCCAGATATCCTTTGTAGTTTATCTGGACTGTATCGAATACCAGAGCCATATACTGATTCATCATCCGCATCGTCTGATCAACAGATTCTTCATAACTTGCAACAATTCCTGCCGATGCTTTCTGATAAGATGCAAATCCCAGCAATATAATAAAAACTACAGGTATTAGAAATGAAACGGTAAGTCGAAAGCGCATCCGCCTGAAAAACGGAATCGCTATTCTGTTATTTTCTTTCTTCACTTCCCCATCCTCCTTTAAAATTCTGCTTTCTTTTGTTCCCCCAAAAGACGCTTTTTTATGACAATATCATACCACGACAGCAGTCCTGCAACAAGCATTCTGTCAAAAAAAAGGAACCCGGATATCATCATTGATGATCCGTGTTCCTTCTTCTATTCTATCAATTCTATTTAGACAAAAGTGCTCTGTCGTTTGTGAATTCTGTTCCGCTGAGTTTCGAGAATGCTGTCAGCAAATCTTCTACTGTCAGGTTCTTTTTCTCTTCTCCGCTGACATCCAGTATAATGGTGCCCTCATTCATCATAATCAGACGATTACCGTATGTAATCGCATCTTTCATGTTATGTGTTATCATAAGTGCTGTCAGATGTTCTTCTTTAATCAGTTTATCGGACAATCCCAAAACGGTTGCTGCCGTTTTCGGGTCTAATGCCGCTGTATGCTCATCTAAAAGAAGCAGTTTCGGGCGTTTCATGGTTGCCATTAAAAGTGTCAATGCCTGACGCTGTCCGCCGGATAAAAGTCCGACTTTTGTAGAAAGTCTGTCTTCCAGACCAAGTCCCAGTTCTTTTAACATCTCCCGGTACTCTTTACGTTCCTTATTGCTCAGTGCCCAGCGAAGCGTACGTTTCTCACCGCGTCTTCCGGCAAGCGCAAGATTTTCTTCAATCCACATATCCGCAGCCGTTCCCCTCATCGGGTCCTGGAATACTCTTCCAAGATATTTGGCACGTTTATGCTCCGGCAGTCTGGTAACAT
>JAQXIR010000134.1 GCA_029007885.1 Lachnospiraceae bacterium
ATGGATTCGGATGAGAGAACACCGCTCCGTTCTCCTTTAATCCCGGATAAACTCTTGTGACAAATCCGATATCGTCATCCGGCACTGTATACGATGGTGTGTGGAGCAGAAGTCCATATTCTGTATAAAGATATTTATCAATTGCTTCCAGTGCTTTATCTGCTTTTTCCGGCTCTGCAGCACCTGACAATACCGCCCATGCATTTGATTCCAAATGCACTTTTCCTTCTTTATCTTCCTGACATCCGATTTTCTTTCCGGTTTTGGTAATTCCACGGATAAACCATTCTCCGTCCCAAAGTTCGGTGTTGCATACTTCCTTGACTTTTTGGGCAATCTCACTGTAATGTTTTACGTCTTCTTCTCTGCCGAGGTATTCTGCCAGTTCAATAAAGTTTGTAAGTGCCCAGTAATGTAGGAAACTTACCATTGCACTTTCGCCGCCGCCAAGATTTAAGCAGTCGTTCCAGTCCGCACGCAGACCCTTACAAATACCGGTGCTTCCTACCTGTTTCGTAGAGAAATCCAGAATTCGTTTCATATGGTCATAGACAGATTCTGTCATCATATCGTCATTTACATAAGTGTCTGCATATGTAATCTGTTCATCCGCAAAAGCAACCTCGCCTGTCTCCTTAATATATTCCACAATAGAGGATACCAGCCATAAAGCATCATCTGAACATGCATCCTTGAGTCCGTGAATAATACTGTTTTTGTCCGGTGTCGGAATAACTGTCGGAGAGTTAAACGGTTTTATGCTGTCGTCTTTGACAAACCACTCCGGCTGGAATAAATGCAGACCGTATCCATATGTCGTAAGACCCCGCAACAACTGTTCAATGCGCTCCTTACATTTTCCCGGATTAGAGTGCGGAATCGTCATTGCATCCTGCGCGGTATCCCGATATCCGAGTCCGACTCTTCCACCTACTTCAATAAAAGAAGCAAATCTTGAGAACATGACATTGATTTCGGATTGGTACAATGTCCATGTATTAATTAATGTATTCATTCCTTCATTCGGAGTCTGAATCTGTAATTTGGAAAACTTCTCTTCCCAATAGTTTCTAAGGTCTTCATATACCGCATCTACCGTATGCATATCCGAATACTTTTCCCGTACCCGTTTTCCTTCTGCTCTTCTTCCTTCTCCGAGCATATAAACAAGGCGCACTTCCTCACCCGGCTGCAACGTAATGTTTTTCTGTAAGCTTCCGCAATGGTTTCCGCCTTTCTCCTGGGAACTGCTGCATTTTCCTTCGACTACCGCTTTGGGATTTGTCTCTGTATGGTAATCGCCGATAAATTTCTCCCTTACACAGTCAAAGCCATCCGGCTCAAAATTGCCCGTAAAGTACTGATATCCCTGTTCCTCATAAAAGAGATCTTCTTCGATGATACCATCTTCATAAGAGCTTCCTGCACAGTAAAGACTCATCTGATAATTCTGATTATCAATCATAATATGGTGGAACGAGAATTCCAAATAGGAAAAAACGCTTAAGTTTCTGACTTTATCGCTGTTATTTTTAATCTTGACGTCCCACAACTGTACGGCTTCTCCCCGAGGAATCACAAGTGTCTGGGAAGCCTTGATATTCTCATACTCACATTCAAATACGGAATAGGACATACCATGTCTTGCGCTGTATTTTGCCTGATCAAGCGGTTTTCCTACCGGTTGCCAGGATATTGACCAGTAATCCGGATCTGCTTTATCATTATCCCGAATATAGACATAAAATCCCGGTCGATCCATTGGCACTGAATTTGCACGAAATCTTGTAATTCGATGATACTCCGGTGTCTTATAAAACAGGTAACCGCCTGCCGTCTGATTAACGACTGTTGCCATATCTTCAACACCAAGGTAATTTGTCCAGGAACACGGAATATCCACCTTATCAATTACATATTCCCGATGTTCATTATCAAAATGCCCGTACTGCATAAAATGCCCTCCTATATGTTTGCTTATAGCATCATTATAGGAAAGGCATTTTGTTTTTCAAATTGCTCAATTAGTGATTATTTGCCATTTATTGTACAATTTTCCACTTATGAATTTTTCATCATGACAGTCTCTACGATATCTGCCGCATGCTCACAGGTGTCAAAGCAATTCTCCAGATATTCGTATATGGTGCGCCACATCATAATCGTTCGAAGATCCTGTTCCTTATGCAGCGCATACATGTTTTCCATATACATCTTATCGGCCTGTTCTTCTAAGTCGTTGACTTTGATAATGGATGCCGTAATCTTTTTGGAATGCTTAAAGTCTTTTAACTGTGCTATGACTTCTTTCAGTGCCTGTAAACACTCTGTCAGAAGATTTAAGGTGGGAATGACGTCTTTTCGGATAGTATCAATACGGCACATATAAATCTGTAGCAGTACTTCTTCCACCGCATCGGTTATATCGTCAATATAGCTGCTCAGAGCAATCAAATCCTCCCGTTCAATCGGTGTAATGAAAGCACTGCTTAGTGCTTCCGTCATCTTATGCTTTTTGGAATCCGCCTTCTGCTCCAATTCATGCATCGCATCGACTTTTTCCTTCAAACTCTCCTTTTGATAACTGCTTACAATCTCCTTTAAAAATTCCGCCGCCTGGCAGGACAATTCCACACAGGTATTAAGATTCTTATAATAAAACTCTTCCTTTTTCTTCTTTTTCATCTGCTTTCTCCTTTATTCAAACAATAAGAACACCTTCGCCATCATATATCCGATTAGTCCGCATCCCGGAAATGTCAAAATCCATGCAAATACCATATCCTTTACAACTTTTAAATTCACAGCCGATAAACGTTTGACCGCTCCGCTCCCCATAACCGCTGTCGTCTTCATATGGGTCGTGCTGACCGGAATCCCGCTTATCGTTGAGAACAAAATGCAAAGTGCTGCTGCAATATCGGCAGAAAACCCCTGATATTTTTCCAATTTCACCATATCCATTCCGACTGATTTGATAATCTTTTTTCCGCCAATGGAAGTTCCGAGTCCCATCACAACAGAACATAAAATCATCATCCATACCGGCAACTGTGCCCCTGCTGTATCCTCCTGTCCGTTTAGCAAAAACAAAGAAAGCAAAAGGACTCCCAAAAATTTCTGTCCATCCTGTGCACCATGTACAAATGCCATTGCGGCACCGCCCAGAACCTGTCCTCCCGTAAAAAACCGGTTCATCTTTTGTCTGTTCCTTCCATAGAAAAGAAGCGTAATCATTTTACAAATCAAGTATCCTGCCAAAAAGCCAAGTACTGTCGAAAGGAAAAGCCCGTATAGAACCTTTATCCACTCTGAAATACGGATGCCATCCACACCGCCCTGCAATGCAATTGCCGCTCCCGACAGCCCCGCAATCAAAGCGTGGCTTTCACTTGTCGGAATGCCAAAATACCATGCGCCGACCGCCCAGATGACTATTGCCGCCATCGCCGCGCATAGCGCAACCAGTGCCTTCCTGCTGTCTCCTCCGAAATTCACCATGTTTTTAATGGTCATGGCAACCTTCGGATTCCATGCCGACATCACAATCACACCCAGAAAGTTGCATACCGCTGCCATAAAAATTGCAGTTTCCACTTTCATACATCTTGTCGACACACAGGTTGCAATGGCGTTCGGCGCATCCGTCCATCCGTTAACAAAAATCACGCCAACTGTTAGAAGAACCGCGACGAGCAGTACCGGATGCTGTGCCAATTGTCCGATAAAATAGGAAAAAGAAATTTCTTCCAAACATTTCACCTCCTTAACTATTAATATCCGGTGATTGCATAACTTTACTTATAATCATCTGCTTGGAAATTCCCTTTTCAGGCACGCTTTCGCTCCATGAAAAACGTAGCAGTACTAAGGATTTTTCTTCGTTACACTCGAACAATCCAAGTACTGACGTTTTTCAAGGACCTGCTGAAGGGAATTTCCAAGTCAGATGTTCATATGTCAAGAGTTATGCAATCACCGTCTGTTTTTAGTCAGTTTGATTCCTTGTATGATTAGGGTGGGCAGGAAAGCGAGTGTGATGATTTGTAGGATATTCACTGTCTGTAACGGTACTGTTGCAAACAGTCTGCCTACTACCGGAATAAACAGTACTGCAAAAAGAAGCACTACTCCTGCTGCAAATGCCAATAGGCTGTATTTATTTGAAGTTATTCCCACTTTAAAGACAGATTTTTCATTACGGCAGTTAAAACCATGAAAAAGTCTTGCAAGTGTCAGCGTTGCAAACGCCATCGTAGAAGCTTTTGCCGCACTTGTTTGCAACCCCATATAAAAGGCAATTATTGTGACAACCGCAATCAGCGCACCCTGTGTAATCATTTTAACCATGAAGTCTTTTGTCAAAAGTCCGCGCTTAGGATCACGCGGCTTTTCTTTTAGCAGGGAATCATCGGAAGGCTCTACCCCGATTGCGATTGCCGGAAGCGAATCTGTCAAAAGATTCATGAATAAAAGATGTACCGGTGCAAAAATCATCGGCAGTCCTGCAATTGTCGTATAAAGAACCGATAAGATACCTGCCATGTTTCCGGAAAGCAAAAACAGGATTGCATTTTTGATATTCCGGTAAACATTTCTTCCGTTTGCTACAGCCTTTATAATCGTTGCAAAATTATCATCCATTAAAATCATTGCGGCTGCGTCTTTCGAAACCTCTGTACCGGTAATTCCCATAGCAACACCGATATCTGCCTTTTTAAGCGCCGGAGCATCGTTGACACCGTCTCCCGTCATAGAAACGATTTCTCCCTTTCTCTGCCATGCTTCCACAATTCTGATTTTATTTTCGGGCGATACCCTTGCATATACCGATATCTGTGTAATCTTTTCATCCAGTTCTTCCTGCGACATTTCATCAAGTTCCGCTCCCGTTACGGCCAAATCTCCTTCCTCAAAAATGCCGATTTGTTTTGCGATTGCAACTGCCGTAATCTTATGATCGCCTGTAATCATGACAGTACGGATTCCTGCCTTCTTTGCATCGCAAACCGCCTCAATCGATTCCTCTCTCGGCGGATCCACCATGGATATTAAGCCTAAAAATGTGAGTTCATTCTCACTGTCAGGATTTAAAGGTTCTTCCGATTCTTTATATGCAAAAGCCAGTACACGAAGTCCGTTTTGTGAAAATTTTCTGTTCTGTTCCTGTATTTTTTCTTTCTCTTGTTCCGTCATCGGATAGATGCCGTCGCTGTAGCGGATAGATACGCAACGATCAAGCAGAACATCAACTGCGCCTTTTGTTAAAATCGTATCAACTCCATGCAGCCTGCACTTGACACTCATCATCTTCCTGTCGGAATCAAACGGCAATTCTTCCATCCGTTTTACGCACTGACGGATTATTTCCTCACTGATTCCACTTGCAATCATGCTTTTTCCGTTAGATGTCCGCACCTTTCTAAACATTTCAAGCAAGGCATATTCCGTCGGGTCTCCGATTCCTTTTCCATCTGCAATACTGGAATCATTGGAAAGAATAACATCATAAAGAAGATATCTTTGTAAGCCGTCTGCAATATCCATCTCTTCAATGTCCATCATTCTTCCGTCCGTATAGATATTTTGAACCGTCATTTTATTCTGCGTCAGTGTTCCCGTCTTGTCGGAACAAATAACCGACACGCATCCTAAGCTTTCTACTGCTTTTAATTCTTTGATTACGGCATTTTGAGACGCCATCTTTTGCGTACCGAGTGCCTGCACGATTGTGACAATGGAACCTAATGCCTCCGGTATCGCCGCAACCGCAAGTGCAACCGCAAACATCAAAGAATCCAAAACCGGTATATGGCGATAAATGCAAAGCAGAAAAACAAGCACACAGACTCCCATAATCAAAGCCGCAAGATGACCGCTGAATTCATCAAGGCTTTTCTGGAGTGGTGTCTTTCTCTCTTTTGCCGCGTTCATCAGTCCGGCAATCTTGCCAAGTTCCGTTTCCATTCCGGTAGCTGTGATGAGAACCTCTGCCCGCCCGTATGTTACCAAACTTCCCGCATACACCATGTTGCTCCTGTCCGCAAGCGCAATATTTCCCGTAAGTACCTCATCGGATTTATCGATATTTGTTGATTCTCCGGTCAGGGAACTTTCGTTTACCTGAAGAGAGTAATTGTGCAAAATCCTTCCGTCTGCAACAATCAGGTCTCCTGCTTCCAAGATAACAATGTCCCCCGGTACAATCTCTTTGGAAACAACTTCTGTTTTTACTCCGTTTCGAATGACTTTTGCACTGGGAGAGGAAAGCTGTTTTAAACTATCCAGTGATTTCTGTGCCTTAACATGTTGAACGGTTCCCAGTATCGCATTCATGAATAGCACTGCAATGATTACGATGGTGCTTTCCACATTTCCGGAAATCATAGAAATTGCAGCCGCCGTCAAGAGAATAACGACTAAAAGATCACAAAACTGCTGTAAAAAAACAGCTACAATGCTTTTCTTCTTTCCTTCCTGTAAAACATTCCACCCTTTTTCCTTACGAATCCTCTCCACCTGTTCTTCCCTAAGGCCCTCTTGGTTCACCCCATATTCTTCAAACAAATCTTCCGCTGTCTTTTCATAGCATTCTTTCATAAGATGTCTCCTTTCCATTTTCTGTGCAATAAAAAAAGACCTTTATCGCACGCAAAAAACGTGTGATAAAAGTCTCGTTCTTTTCTCAGTGTACCATCCGGTTATAAATAACGTGATGACGAAAAGTACAACACCTTCCGGTGCGAACTACTCCCTGTTATCAATCGGATATTATCATGAAAGAATTTGTTTCGTCAAGTTAAGATTATCTAAATTTTCTTAACATTTTCGACAAATTAATCGGTAAGAAGACTCCGGATACTATGAATGGTACGATATCCGACATCCGAAACACGGATACCGGTTTTCGGATTACTTGCATGAACTACTTTACCGCCTCCGATATAGATTGCCACATGATTCACGCGGCTGCCGTTTGAATAGAAGACAAGATCTCCTGCTTTGGCCTCAGCAAGCGTTACCTTTTTCCCCATTGTAGCCTGTGTTGCGGAAGAATGCGGCAACGTCACGCCATACTTTTTAAATACGCTTAACGTAAATCCGGAACAATCGGCTCCCTTTGTTAAACTGGTGCCTCCCCATACATAAGGATTACCGATAAACTGTTGTGCATACTGGCAGAGTTCTACTCTCACATCCGATACGCCTTCACCATATAACAACTCCGACATGGTAATTGCTGTCGGAAGCTCCTGTTTAATTTCCGCATATTCAGCGGAAATGTATGCTTCTTCATCATCTAACAGTACTTTAATCCAACCGTCCAGTTCTTCCAAAACTTCCAGGGATTCGCCTTCTCCCATCGTGGTATAAATTTCACTGTCCGTATTGGGCTCTTCCCGGACACGCAGACCGCCTGAAGCAGCAGTTGCGACGGTGGAGACAGTCTCCTGCGCTCTTTTTGAAGCAAGCAATCCTGTCAACAGATAGTCCTTATGACAGTAACCTTCCACTTTTCCGGATTTGATTTTTACCCAGTCGCCTTCTGTGGAAAGAACTTCACAAGCTGCATTGTTTACCATCTTACCTACCAGTTTCCCCGATTCATCGGGTGTTTCCCGGACATTTAAGTGGTTTTCAACATTTGCAATTCCTATATTTTCATAACCATACAGCGATACTCCCTGTACCGCTTCGATGTATTCTTCTTTTGTATTATCTTCTTCCAGAATTTCTCCGACACCGACACCACCAATTGTATTATTTATTGTTTCTGCGGCATATGCCTTCGCCGGATTCATCACAACTACGGAAAACAGAATTCCCATTCCTGCTAAAACTAATTTTTTCATATCTGTTCCTTATCGTTTCTGTGCATCTTTGATTGTTACAAAATTGTTACAAACATTATAACAATGTGTAACATCTCTGTCAATCCTCATTCTCTTCTTCCTGTGTCATGATAGCAAAAGCAATATTGGTAGCATGGTCAGCCACCCTTTCGAGTCCCGATACAATATCCGAAAAAATCATTCCGGCTTCCGGCGAGCATTCGTTTCTTGTCAGTCGTTCCACATGTGCTCTTTGTAATTCCCGTTCTTTTTCATCTATTTTTTCTTCCAGGGAAATGATACTCTGCATGTACTCTTCCTTATTATGAGCAAACATCTCTACCGAGTAGCGGTAAATGGTATTAACCATATCAAGAATTTCACCGAGTTCTTTCTGTGCTTCCTTGCTGATGGTAATATTTCCCTCTTTACGTGTTCTTGCATTGTCTGCTACGTTTTCTGCATGATCGCCTACCCGTTCAATATCATTTACCACATGGAACAGGGCACCGATGCTCTTTAAATCTTCAATCGGTAATGTGGTCTGGTTAATCTTTACAAGGTAATTGGTAATTGCATGATTTAAGAAGTTAATATTCTTCTCAACTTCATAAACCTCATTGATATCTTCTTCGTCCAGTGTAATCAGTGCATTCATAGCACGGTTTAAGTTCTCGCCGGCAAGTTCTGCCATACGTTCCACTTCATTAATAACTTCAACAACTGCCGTTGCCGGATTAAATACCACTTTGTTTCCGATATATTTCAATGTGAAACTATCACGATATCCAATCTTCTTATCATCTCCCGGTACAAGCAGATATGTTAATTTTACGATTAAGTTTGAGAACGGGAACAGGACAATTACCTGGAATACCTTGATAATGGTGTGGGCATTTGCCACAAATCGTCCGTTGTTACCACCGGAAATTGACTGAATCATAGAGACAACCGGGTCGCATGCCACCTGCAGAATTACAAACAGAAGGACTGTACCGATTACGTTGAACAGCAGATGAATCATCGCCGCACGTTTCGCATCTTTCTTTCCTGCGAGGGAAGCAATCAATGCCGTTGCACAAGCACCGATATTACATCCCAAAATAATATACAAACAAATTGGAAGTTCCAAAAGTCCCTGATTTGCCATTAACAAAATAATGCTGACAGTTACGGAAGAACTCTGAATAATTCCTGTTACCACAACTCCCAATAAAATCGCAAGCAACGGATTCTTTAAAGAAGCAAATAAGTTCACAACTTCTTCAGAATCCCGCATACCGGACATAGCACCCGACATCAGGGAAAGTCCCATGAACAAGATACCGAATCCCAAAATAATATCGCCCAGTTTCTTAATATTCTCATTCTTACAGAACATCACAAGAACAACACCCGCAAGAACAAACAAAGGCGCTATTTTAGATAAATTGAAAGATACCAGCTGCGAAGTAATCGTCGTACCGATATTGGCACCGAAAATGACTCCTGCTGCCTGATAGAGATTCATAAGGCCTGAGTTTACAAAACTGACCACCATAACCGTGCAGGCTGAGGAAGACTGTATAATTCCCGTAAAAACAATACCGACAAGCATTCCCATAAAACGATTCTTGGTAAACATTTCCAGAATCCCTCTCAGTTTTGCTCCGGCTGCTTTCTCAATACCTTCACTCATTAATGTCATTCCGAATAAAAACAGTCCGAGTCCTCCGGCAAGTTGCAATAATATCTCAGAGTTCATTTCTCTTATTCCTTCCAATCGAAGTAATTATTTTACTCATTTGTTACTTATATTTTACATAACACTAAGATATATTTTACGTTATGTGACAGGAAGTTACAAGAACAAATTAAAAAAAGAAGAACCGCAAAAAGACTATTCTCACGCACATACATATCTTTGAAAATAAGAATTTGTGTGAACTGTTTTGCACGGTATGGAGGATTCATACCAGTTCCACTGTTTCCCCGCTACTTTTGCAAGCGTTATCCTGCAAGAAGTGGAGGATTCATACCAGTTTCAGTGTTTTCCCGCTACTTTTGCAAGACAAGACGAAATTTAAAAAAAGAACTGCAAAATTGCAGTTCTCCTTTTGTTGATTATTCAATTGTAAACTCCGGTGCCTCATCCAGATGTTCCGATACATATTTTCCGTTTTTCTTTCTCTGTTTCACGCATTCGGTAAGAAGATACTCAATCTGCCCATTCACCGAGCGAAAGTCATCCTCTGCCCATGCGGCGATTGCATCATACAATTTTTCCGATAATCTTAAGGGCACCTGTTTCTTTTTCATATCTGCCATATTAATAAAGACTTCCTGTGTTTACGATTGGCTGTGCATCATGGTTTCCGCAAAGAACTACTAAGAGATTGGATACCATTGCTGCCTTTCTCTCTTCATCCAGTTCCACCAGTTGATTTTCATTTAATCGTTCGAGAGCCATTTCCACCATTCCGACTGCACCGTCCACAATCATCTTTCTGGCATCAATAATGGCGGATGCCTGTTGTCTCTGTAACATAACGGCCGCAATTTCCGGAGCATATGCAAGATAGGTAATTCTTGCTTCCACAATTTCAATTCCAGCCTCCTGCACTTTCTTTTGAATTTCATCACGAATTCTTGCAGATACAACTTCACTGGAACCACGCAGACTTCCTTCATCTGCAACACCGTCGCCTGTCGTATCAATATTCGGTGCTACATCATACGGATAAATTCTTACGATGTTGCGCAATGCACTGTCACATTGCAGAGAAAGGTATTCTTTATAATTATCTACATTAAATACTGCTTTTGCCGTATCCGTCACACGCCACATTACCGCAATTCCGATTTCTACCGGATTACCGAGGCAATCGTTAATCTTCTGACGATTATTGTTCAGTGTCATTATTTTTAAGGAAATCTTGTTACTTGTCGTTTCCTGCTGCGCCGTGCCCGTCTGAATAGACAACGCGGTTAATGCTTTCTGATTTCCTCCGTTTACATCTCCGCTCTGGTTTAACTTTGTCTTGGCTGCAGGATTGACACTTGTACAGAAAGGATTTACAAAATAAAATCCTTCATTTTTCAATGTGCCCACATATTTCCCGAACAATGTCAGGACAAGTGCTTCCTGCGGTTTTAAAACTTTCAATCCGCAAAGAGGAATCCAGCCGATGGAAAGATAAACGATGCTGATAATCAGCAAAATCGGAAGTCCTCCCTCTGAGACAATCATTCCTCCCACAGCACATGCAGCAATTGCTGCTACATAAACGGCAATTGTAATAAGCAGTGCAAGCATACCGTTCTTTTTATTGGTTAATATTTTCTCTGTCATCATGTTCCCCTCCCTATGGAATTATTTGGAATATCTGTATGATATCATTTTGATATCATATTGTCAACACGATTTTCTCAAATAACCGTAATGTGAATTTTAAATTCAATACCTTTTACCCCAAACTAGAAGTAAGTCTTGCACAAGATAGTCTTCATGCTTTACTCTATCTCACCAATTATTCTACTCACAATATGCTTTTATTTTCATCTCCAGTTGTTTTCTGGATGACAATTTGCCACGTTTGCACCTATTCCAATATGGGCTGGTTGGATGATCCAGATACAGAGTTCTTGATGAGTCATAGAATTTGCCATGGTTCTTTTTATATGCATTACCAGCAAGAATACTAGTAAATACAATAAGCCTAGGTTCTAAAATATCAATCACAGTACGACCTTCTTATCCTCTGAAACTTTTTCAAGAGGAGCAAAGCCAC
>JAQXIR010000135.1 GCA_029007885.1 Lachnospiraceae bacterium
TGGCTTTAGGTATTCAAGTGTGGGAGATGTGACTTTTTCTAAGGATTCTAAGCTGGATAGTATAGGAGAATCTGCGTTCGAGAACACGACTGTAACAATCGGCATTCTACCGAATCATGTAAGAGAGATAGGATACAAAGCCTTTATGGATTGTACGAATATAACGAGCATGGTATTACCGGAAAGCCTTGTGAACCTGAATGAAAAAGCATTTGCAGGATGCAGCAGTTTAAAAAAAGTAGAGATTCAATCAAATAAGATTGTATGCGGTCCAAACAGAAATAATGCAGCTTACGGAGTCTTTAGCGGATGCGCAATCGAAGAGGTCGTATTCGGAGACAATGTCACAGCAATATCGGAAGGATTGTTCTGCGGAGCAGGGTTTAAACCGAGTACAACAGTAGAAATCCCTTCTACTGTGAGTAAAATCGGGAAATTCAATTTCAGTTATTGTTCAACCTGGATGAGAGAGGTGACGTTACCCTCTTCAATAACAGCAATTGAGAATAATGCATTTGATGGCAGTAAGGATTATATAAAGTATCGAGTGATATCCGGTTCCTATGCACATAATTGGGCGAAATCAAAAGGATATGAAGTTATCATCATCAATGGAATTTCATATAATCTGAATGGTGGTAAGAGGATTTTGGGAGGTACTTATCCGACATCATTTGCTTCCGGTGAGGAAGAACAAATACGAATCTCAGAAGCTGAAAGAACAGGTTATCTGTTTGCAGGATGGTATACTGATAAAAATCTGACGCATGAATTACCGAAAATTTCAGATGATCTATATGATATTACAGAATATAGCGGAAATATTGTCTTATATGCCAAATGGACACCAATCAAATATACGATTAAATTTGATGAGAATAAGCCGGAAACTGCTGTAAGTAAGGCAACACCGACAACATTTACCGATAAGGTAGCAACATATGACAAAACAGTAACACTTTATAGCAATAAGAATTCTTATACAAAGTATTCTTTTGTTGAATGGAATACGAAAGCGGATGGAACAGGAACCAAGTACAAGTCAGGAGCTACTGTTAAGAACCTGATCAGTGAAGATGGTGGAGAGATTACTCTCTATGGTATCTGGAAAGCAGGTACTTATTCTGTTAAATATGATAGTAATGCAGCAAGCACGGGAACTAAGGCAACAGGTACTATGAAGAATAGTGTTTTCACATTTGATAAGACAGAAAACACTGTGGCAAGTAACTTGTATAAACTAAAAGGTTACGAATTCTTAGGCTGGTCTACAAGATCAGATGGTAAGGGATTGATTATCACAAACGCACAACAGGTGGGTAATCTTCTCGAGACAACATATGCTAAAGATACGGGAAATGTTGTTACCCTATATGCCAGATGGAAACAAATTCCTTATACAGTAACATTGTATAAAAATGATGGAATTACATCAGAAAAATTAGCTACCATAGATGTGGAGTATGGACAGAAATTATCAGATGCTATTCACTTGGCAATGAGTGGAGATGAGCCAAAGATGCAAGCCGATGCATTAAACAGAGATGGCTATCAGCTGGCATCGTGGAATACTTCGGCAGATGGCAAGGGTAAAAAGTACGCTATAACAGCATCAAATCTTTGCGCAACGGGAGAGGAAATAGCATTATATGCCCAGTGGTCAGGCCCACTTACTTATAAAGTAACTTATGACTTGGTGGGTGGAAAGAATAATAGTAAGAATCCCAAGACTTATAAGTATTCTCTGAATGAAGATAAGGCTTTAATGAACCCGACGAAAACTGGTTATACGTTTGCAGGTTGGAAAGTACTTGAAGGTGAATTCAGCAATACGAATGAAGGAATTGTGAATGTAATTCCTAAAGGAACCTATGGGAATGTTAAACTTCAGGCACAGTGGACAGAAAACAAGTACAAGGTAGTATTCCATGGTGCGGATGAAAAATACTCGAATATTGAAGGTGACTATATTGCTGAAAGTGAAGGATATGGCTATTCTTCACAGTATGTAGATACTCTGTCAGCAGCAAATCATTATGAAGTGAAGCAGGAAATTACCGACAAGGTGGGCATTACAGCGTGGACAACAAAACCCAACGGAAAGGGAAAGAGCTATTCGGTTGGAACGAAATTAACAAAGCTCAGTCCGGATAATTTTGATGATGAGACCGGTAAAGGTATTGTTCACTTGTATGCTAAATGGGGTAATGCCAAATATGAGATTGAATATGATTTGGACGGTGGGGTAAATCATAAGTCTAATCCGGCTGTTTATGAGTATAGTAATAGGAAGTCGGTTACGATAAAGAATCCAACCAAACCGGGATACCTATTCGCAGGATGGAATGTAAATGGTGATGAAGAGAAATGTGTTGATTTAAAAATCCCAAAAGAAACGAGCGGTAAGATAACACTGAAAGCAAATTGGACTCCGATAAACTATACTGTTCAGATTAAGTTAAATCATAAGAATGCTCAGGCAGCAGAAGGATTTGCTACTTCTTATCATGCTTCTACAGATGGCAGCGGAGATGGAAATGTAACTTCATTTATGGTCAAAGACGGAGAGGAAATTTTGCTTACTAATCCCGGATACACATTAGTCGGATTCAATACAGCTACGAATGGTAAGGGTATCAATGCAGAAATTGCGCCTGATGGAAAGGTTGCATTAACCAATCTTACAAAGGCTACCTCTGTAGGGAAAAAGGGATTAACCGTTACATTGTATGCGCAGTGGAAGGTCAATACTTACAATATAACTTATGTCAATATTGACCCGGAATATGACGGCAGTTCGGAAGATGTGCCTACTCTCACCGATGTAGTAAATAAAGGAGCAGTTAAGTATAATGTTAATCAGACTGTCTCTTTGAAGAATCCGAGTCGATATGGCTTTGTATTCCAAGGATGGTATACGGATAAAGCCTGCACACAGAAAGTAACAAGCATAAAGAAAGGAACGACCGGAGACATCACTTTATACGGTAAATGGCGAGTGAAATAAGATTATAATCATAGACTTGCCTTCTCTCAAAAGGACAGCAGATTTTGCTGTCCTTTTTACCGCCCCTAAAACAGTAAAAATTTTCGTAAATTTTCGCAAATCCCTTGCCGTTAATCCCAGAATATAATAAAATTATAAAAGAAATCCAAGAATCCTACTATGAGGGGGAACACTATGTTCGGTAATTTCAGAAAAAAAGAACTTCATGCATGCAGCAACACACCGGAGGAAATGAAAAGATCCATGTTTGCCGATACAACAATGGATTACGTATCTCCTGCGGAACCGCAGCCTTTTTCAACGATTCGACTTCGCTTCCGGATAGCATCCGGGCAGGAGGCAAAGATTTACTTTGTCTGCGGACAGGATAAGATTTTGATGAAAAAGGAGCGCAGCGATAAATATTTTGACTTTTATGGATGTGAGTATGACATAAAAGATGCAAGAATTGACTATTATTATGAAATTTCCTGCGATGGGCAGACATATTATTATGATACCCGCGGAACGGTAGAAAAGCCGGAGGCTCTTTATAACTTTAAATTGATTCCGGGATTTTCAACACCTTCCTGGGCAAAGGGTGCAGTCTTTTATCAGATTTATGTGGATCGTTTCTGCAACGGGGACAAGGACAATGATGTCCTGACCGGAGAATACAAATATATCGATCATCTGACGGTAAAAAAAGAAGATTGGAATGAGGGAGTCAGTGAAACGGGAATCGGTGAATTCTACGGCGGCGACCTTGCCGGAGTATTACAAAAAATGGACTATCTGCAGGAACTGGGCGTTGAAGTTATTTACTTTAATCCGCTGTTTGTTTCTCCGTCCAATCATAAATATGATATTCAGGATTACGATCATATAGACCCACATTTCGGGAAACTTGTGCATGATGAAGGTACACTTCTTACAAGTGATGAGCAGGAAAATAAGGATGCTACAAGATATATTGACAGAGTTACCAACCCTGAAAATTTAGAAGCATCTGACAAACTTTTTATTGAACTGGTAAAAGAAGCTCATAAACGAGGCATGAAAGTGATTTTAGATGGTGTGTTCAACCATTGCGGTTCTTTCAACAAATGGATGGACAGAGAACGAATTTATGAGAATACACCGGGAGCCGAAAAAGGGGCGTATATCACACCGGACAGCAAATACCGGAATTATTTCTATTATCAGGGAGAAGACCCTGCGTCCTATGAAGGATGGTGGGATTACGCAACTTTACCCAAATTAAACTATGAAACACAGGAACTCTACGATTACATTATGTATATCGCCCGCAAATGGGTATCCGAGCCGTTTAATGTGGATGGATGGCGACTGGATGTGGCAGCGGATGTGGGAAAGACACCGGAACTGAATCATAAATTCTGGCAGGATTTCCGGAAAAATGTTAAAGAAGCAAATCCAAATGCCCTGATACTGGCGGAGCATTATGGAGACCCTGCAGCATGGCTCAAAGGCAATGAGTGGGATTCCGTTATGAACTATGATGCATTTATGGAACCGATTACATGGTTCTTGACGGGTATGCAGAAACACAGTGATGATTTTCAGGAAAGTATGCTTGGAAACGCAGATGCTTTCTGGAATGCAATGTATCGTTACGGAACGAACTTTACAAATTCTTCTTTACTGGTTGCAATGAATGAGTTATCCAACCATGACCATTCCCGATTCTTAACAAGAACGAACCATAAAGTGGGAAGAATTACAACGCTTGGAGCAGCCGCAGCAGATGAAGGAATTAATAAGGCAGTTATGCGGGAAGCTGTTTTGATGCAGATGACATGGCCCGGAGCACCGACCGTATACTATGGGGATGAAGCAGGCGTCTGCGGATTTACGGACCCGGATAACCGCAGGACCTATCCGTGGGGAAAAGAAGATCAGGAAATGATTGCATTCCATAAGGATGCAATCCGCATTCATAAAGAAAATGAAGAATTAAAAACAGGTTCTCTTATCCGCCTTGCCTCGGACTACAATCTGCTTTCCTACGGCAGAATGAAAGGGGAAGAGGTTTGTGTGATTCTGGTAAATAATAATGATCATGAAATCACACGTACCGTTTCCGTCTGGGAAACCGGTATTTTGAAAGATACGACTTTGAAAAGAATCCTGTTTACAACAGCAGAAACATACACGACAAAGGAGGAAACGATACCTGTTAAGAACGGGGAAATTACCGTGACACTTCCCAAAACTTCTGCAATGATTCTGAAGTATCGGCCAAAGAAAAAATTCTTGCTTTTTCACTAATACTATGATATAAAAGTATATTGTCAGGATTGGGGAAATACCAATCCTGATGAATGGATGGAGTCCCGAGTGGCCAACGGGGACAGACTGTAAATCTGCTGCAAATTGCTTCGGTGGTTCGAATCCACCTCCATCCATTACGCCGCAGTGGCGGAACTGGCAGACGCACAGGACTTAAAATCCTGCGGGAGTTAAATCCCATACCGGTTCGATTCCGGTCTGCGGCAGTTAAATAAGAAGTTCCAAATGTTGAATTTACCATCATTTGGAACTTTTTGTATTTTTATAAGAACAATTTGTTAAAAATCTGCTATAATACTCTTATCACGATAGGTTGTATTGATACAAAAGAGGTGCACTATGAATATACAGGCGCAATGTTGCGGAGTTGCTATTTTATTACTCCTGCTGTATTTCTTTTTAAAACAGAAAAAACTGGGACTTTTATCTGAGAAGATGTTTTTAAGGGTTGTCAGTATCTCCATTTTTTGCCTTTGTCTGGATATTCTTTCGATAGTAGTCATTGTTCATCACGACAGCCTTTCAGATTTGTTCATCCATTTTATATGTAAATCTTATCTGGTATCACTGACATGGATGGGATTTTTTGGATTGATATATGCCAGTATGGATTTACATACAAGGAATATATACCATAAAGTAATCAGAAACTCGTTCTTTTTTGTACTCACAGGGTCAGTGCTTATCTATATTCTTCCGATTTATTATTATTGCGAAAAGAATGTCGTATATACGTACGGGCCGAGTTGTATTATGACGTATATTGTTGCAATCGGCTTTGTTTTATTGACACTTTATCGTGTAACGGTAAATGGCAAAAAAATGAATCCCAAAAGAAGAAGCGCAGTAACGCTTTGGATGATTATCTGGATTATCGCGGCTGCCATCCAGTTTTTGAACGCAAAACTGTTGCTGGTCGGTTTTGCGACAGCATTTGGCGTAGTGATTTTATTTTTTGAACTGGAGAATCCCGAAGCAAATCTTGACCGGGAAACAGGTGCGTATAATGCACATGCATTATGGGAATATATTCGACAGAGATTTGAAACAAAAGATACCTTTTCTCTTTTAATCATTACTTTCACGGAATTACAGGAAAACGAAACAAAACCGGAAGAATTGGATGCGGCTCTAAAAGAGATTGTGCAGTATCTCGGAAGATTTAAGAATGTAAAAATTTTTAAAAATGTAGAACGGGAATTGGTATTGATTTTTCAGGATAGAAATAGTCTGGAAGAAACCTTTGCAAAGATTCAGGAACGTTTCTGCTATGTATGGAATGAAACAAATAAGGAAGTCTGGTCTATTTTACTAAAACCGTATTACATTATTTTCCCGGACTCTTCTCTTTTGCTGGGCAGTGAAGAAATCTTTCGGTTGAGTAAGTTTTATAAAAACGAACGATATAAACATCCCGATAAAGACAGAGTATATGTTGATGAAGAAAAGATTTACAGAGTCAGAGAACGGGAAGAAACCGAGCAGATGATACTTTCTGCAATCGGGGAAGACCGGATTGAAGTATATTATCAGCCTATTTATTCTGTAAAAGAAAAGCGATTTACATCGGCTGAGGCTCTTGCCAGAATAAGAGAAAAAGACGGGACCGTTATCATGCCCGGCAAGTTTATTCCGATTGCCGAAGAGACGGGACTTGTTAAGCAATTGGGAGAAATAGTCTTTGAAAAAGTGTGCCACTTTATCAAGGAAAAGGAACCACGATATTACGGATTAAACTATATAGAAGTTAATCTTTCCGTAAAACAATGTGAAGAAGGAAACTTTGCGGATAATTACATCAAAATCATGAAGGAATATCACATTGATCCGTCCTATATTAATCTGGAAATTACGGAAACGGCATCTATTCAGAC
>JAQXIR010000136.1 GCA_029007885.1 Lachnospiraceae bacterium
CCTGTTGCAGGAAATGTCCGGGCAGACAATCTATGCAACAAATTTTGCAATTGTCTAAATTAACGCATAGGAGAGGTAGCGATATGAACATAGAAGAGATTTTACAAAAGTTAGATGAGATTCATCAGGTAGAAGAAGTGGAGCCGTTTTTATTAGAACAGATGGAAGAGGCAAAAAGGCAGGGAGATGTACATACGCTGATTTCACTGGAAAACGAAATGATCGGACACTGCAGGGAAACGAGTCAGTTTGAAAAATCGAAAGAATACTGCAAAAAGGTATTGGCACTTTTACAGGAGAACAACCTAAACGGCTCGATTGCACATGCGACCACGTTAATCAATGTTGCCAATGCATATCGGGCAGCAGGGGATTTGCAGGAATCTTTGCAGTATTTTCAGGCGGTATTTGCGCTATATGAAGGCAGACTTGAGAAAACGGATTTTAACTATGCAAGCCTGTATAATAATTTAAGCCTTTTATATCAGGAGATGGGTGATTTTGAAAAATCCTGTGAAGCACTAAACCATGCTCTTGAAATTGTAACATTGTATCCGGAGGCAAGAATCGAACTGGCGGTCACACATACCAACCTTGCAACCTCCCTCCTTGTACTGGGACGGTTAGATGAAGCAAAAGAGCATTTGAATACAGCAATTGTACTGTTTCAAGAAGATGAAGAAAAGGACTATCATTACAGTGCGGCACTCGGAACACTGGGGCAGATTCAATATAAACAGGGAAATTATGAGGCGTCAGCAGACTGTTTTACAAAGGCAATGGAAGAAGTGGAAAAACATATGGGACGCACCAAAGCATATGAGATTTTACAGGAAAACCGTGCACAGGCACTTGCCATGCAAAAACAAAAACACGGCATACAGCCACAGAAAAGCGATAAACAGGAAGAGCCCATTACCGGACTTACACTCTGCGAATCGTACTATGAAACATACGGCAGAAAAATGATTCATGAAAAGTTCCCGGAATACGAAGAGCAGATTGCGGTGGGACTTGTCGGAGAAGGTTCGGACTGTTTTGGTTTTGATGACGAAATATCAAGGGATCATGATTTTGGACCGAGATTTTGTATGTGGCTGCCGGATTCTGTTTATGAAAAAATCGGGGAAGAATTACAGACTGAATACGAGAATCTTCCGAAGGAATTTATGGGATTTGAAAAGAACCCGACCATTCAGGGAAAAGATCGCTGCCGTGTATACAGAATCGGCGAGTTTTATCAGCAGTTTTTGGGAATTTCCCATGCACCGCAGACAGTTGAGGAGTGGCGTGTGATTCCGGAAGAAAATCTGGCAACAGCCGTAAACGGGAAAGTATTTCGGGATGATCTTGGAGAATTTACGGGCATTCGGGAGCAATTGCTTGCATATTATCCGGATACACTCTGGCGCGCAAAACTGGCAGAACATGTTGTAAAAATGGGACAACTCGGTCAGTGTAATTATGAGCGGATGTGCAAACGAAAAGAATGGGTAACGGCGGAAATCATCTTAGGAGAATACATGAAGGTTACAATGGAAACCGTGTACCTGCTAAACCGTACCTATGCGCCATATTACAAATGGTTACATAAGGGAATGAACAACCTTACTATCCTACCGGAAATCATGGATATTTTTAATGCGATTGCCGATATGGAGCGCAGGGATGAAAGAATTCCGATGACGATAGAAATTGTCGCATCCCTGATTCTTGCACAATTAAAGGAACAGAAACTGATTCCGGAAGAACCGATTGCGGATGCAGATACAAATTATCTGGAAAAATACGGAGTAATTATCATGGGCTATCAAAAACAAAAAGATGACTTAATCGATGCACTCGTGAAAGAAGAATGGGAGGCATTCGATAAAGTAGAAAATGAAGGTGGCAGAGCTTCCTGCCAGGATGACTGGAATACTTTTTCCATCATGCGCAAAAGCCAGTATCTGGAATGGAGCGAAGAAATGCTGCAAAGCTACTTGAACGATTTTGCGGTTGCAAAGCAGAAAGGCTGGAATCTGATTACCGAAAAATACGGACGGATGATGGAGAGTACCACACCGGACCACTATGAAAAGATTAAAGACAAACTCCCGTATCTCTCACCCGGGAAAAAACAGATTATTGAGGAAATCGTAAAAATACAGGTCGGATTTATGGAAGAACTTGCAGGCAAATACCCGATGGTTGCATCAACTGCAAGAAGCATCCACACGTATGAGGATAATCCTTACAATACTTCTTATGAAACATACTTAAGAGGTGAGCTTTCCACCTATTCTGACGAAACACTGCAATTGTACGGAAGATTTATTGTATCCCTTGCTTCAAACGGAGAGAACCTTGCAATGCGGATTATGGAAAACACCGCAAAACTGTACGGTTATGCGTCTTTGGATGATTTGGAAGAACAACTAAAAGATGCAGAATA
>JAQXIR010000137.1 GCA_029007885.1 Lachnospiraceae bacterium
ATAGGTCAGTGTATCCACTACAAAACTTGCCCGCACAAGCGGCTTCAATTCTTCTATTCTGTCGGCGATTTCCCGGGCAGTTTTTCCTTCCTTGGCAAGAATGGCTGCTTCTAATACAAGCAATCCGATACCGGTAGAAAGGTTTTCTGAGTCAATTACTTGTACCTGTTCCTGTACTTCTAATTCTTCAACTGCCAGACGCATGACATTGATGGAGGTTGACATATCGGATGATATCGCAAAACACACAATTTCCCTGCCTTCGTCCACATATGGCTGCATCAGGTTTATTGCCGCCTCCTGCGAAGGTGCTGATGTTTTCGGTGTCCTCTTATTTTCATCAGACCATTTATAAATATCATCCGGTAAAATGTTTCTGCCATCTTCATATTCTTCGTCTCCTAATACAATATGAAGCGGAAGAATTGTAATATCATATTTTTCTATCAGTTCCTTTGACAAATCACATGTACTGTCCGCAATTACCTTTACCATGGTATGCCTCCTGTCATAAATCGCCATCCGGCTTCCTTACAAAGTATATGAGCCAATTATATCATACTTGCCAAACCCTTTCTACAAAAAGATTCCGGTAAGTCCGTTCACATCCCGTACTCCCAAAACCCTTGCAGTCAGGTTTTTCATGCATGTTTTCATCAACATTTGTTCTTCCTCCTTAACGCAGGACATCTGCTCCAAAACCGTGTCTGCCGCCTTACTTAGCATTGTTTCTGTTTCCGTTTTGGTTACATGTTCAAACATATCCGCCAGTATTTTCTGTTCCTGTTTGGTCAGTAGCAATTGTCCGGGGTCTTTCCCTAATAATGCGCAAGCCGTTGCATTTACCGCCACAGGTTCATACAGATTAATCAGCAGTTCCCGGTAGTCTGTACAGTATCTGCAAAAAAGCAGATTTAATTCCTTTTTCCCAAATTTTGATACAAATATATTTTCCAGTGCCATTCTGTTTAGATAGGATGACACATAAAGAACACCCTCCTCCTTTTCCGAAATCGGAATGCTCAATTGATAATCGATGTCACAGGGAATCTCATGTGCAAAAAAGCGGTAATCATAGTGTCGAAAGAAAGTCCCGATACTTTTTAAGGTATCTTCCATGGATCTGTTTTTTACGGGTGGAAGAATGCCGCAAATTTCCTTCCATAAGCGTTCTGTCTCCCACAGTTTTTGGACAATCCATTCTCTCCCCTGTTCCCACAGGCGCTCAAAATCCATAGAAAGGATTGACTTCCATTCCATTTCCCCGTTGTAATCCTCTCCATACAAGGCAACCCCGATGCAAAAAATAATGGAATGCATCAATTCCCGGCCCGTTTCTGCCGGAATGGAACTGCTCTCACCGGAAGTAAACCTTCTTGTCTGCTTCTCTAACAACTGAAACAATTTGGAGTACAACAAAAATTGTTCTTCTTCCTTTAAACTTGTCTGTATTTGGTAACTCACAGTTCTCCTCCTTTCAGACGTTCTAAAGAGCCGCCGCTTGAATCAAATGTGCGCCGCATGGCAGCAAGCAGCTCATCATCCGTCATTTTCCCCTGTGTTTCTCCTTTTAAAATGTAAAAAAGTTCCTGTAAGTCTATCAGCAGTTGTGCATATTCATCCTGCTGAATGTAAGGACTGTCGCAAAATACATATACCAGTTTTTCCAAAATCCCCTCTCCAAACTCAATTCGTCCTGTTTTCTGCAGTGTTTCAATTCGGTTTTGGTTTAACAGTGTCATCTGTTCTTCTGTCAGTGATAATCCAAAATGTTCTGATACCCGGTTACATTTTTGCAGGCTAACCTTGTTCTTATTAATCTGTTGTTGAAAATAAGCCATCAGTTGATTTTCCATACCTTCTTCCACCTCCGGATACTTATTATCATAGAAACCCACTCATTACAAGACTGGAAAAAGGGCCTGTTTTGTGGTAAAGCTACTGCTTCTTAAGTTTCCCATTATACAACTTTTATGAAGCGACTATCATTTATTTTTCGCAGATTCCCACTGTCGTTATTTATGCTGTTTTTGTAATCCTGCTCTCAGTCTTTGCATGCATTCCTTATACTGCTCCCAAAAGGGCATAGATGACTGTCCCAATTACACCGCTCCCTAAAATAATGGTAATTGCGCTGACTTTATATTTTCTGAGTATCCATAAGGCCACAATAAAAATGCCCAATTCTACAAATCTGATATTTTGCAGGGCTGCTTCTTTGATTTCTGCCTGAAACAGTCCCAGCATAAGAATCGATGCACCGGCGGAGGCAATCAAGGCCACAACCGCCGGACGCAGGGAGCCCAGTACAATCTGTACACCGCTTACAGACCGGTATTTGTAATAGAAATGTGCCAGGGTAAGACAGATACAAAAGGAAGGAATAATACAGCCGATTGAGCACAGCAGCACGCCCGGGATTCCCGCAAGCCGCATTCCCACAAAGGTTGCTGAATTAATAGAGATTGGTCCCGGTGTCATTTCCGCCACCGTAATCAAATCTGAGAATTCTTCCATAGACATCAATCCATATATATTTACAATCTGTTCCTGAATTAACGGAATCGCCGCATATCCGCCGCCTACGCTGAATAATCCCACCTGAATAAATGCAAAAAACAGTTTCAATAGTAACATGCTAGATGCCCTCCTTTTTCCTTTTTCCAAGTATTACGGCTAAATCCAGTAACCCGATTCCCAGACAAATCAGAATAATAATCATAGCACTCACGTCTAACAGATATGTTGCAATAAAAGCAATCACCATCATGGCAATATAGAGAAGTCTTTTCGTTTTTATCACATTTCCCGCCAAATTGAGCACAACATCAAAAATTACGGCCGCAACTCCGGCTCTCATAACCTGGAGTGCGGTTGCAATATATGCATTTGTCCGAAACTGCTCATAAAATAGTGATATCAAGGAAATAATAATCATCGGAGGCAGGATGGTTCCCAGTATCGCAGTCAGGGAACCGACCACCCCCGCCATCCTGTATCCGATAATTACGGAAGCATTTACCGGAAGGGGGCCCGGTGCTGATTGGGTGATAGCAGTTACATCTAACATTTCATCCTCGTCAAGCCACCCTAATTCTTCCACAAATTTTTTCTTCATAAGTGAAACGATTACAAAGCCTCCGCCAAATGTACAGGCACTTAATACAAACGTAGAGCGAAACAATGTCCACAGTTTTCCATAGTCTTTTTTCATAATAGCCTCCAAATAAACATTTGTTTCCTTATTATTTGCAAAATATTTTCATTCTATTATAATATAAATCATCTACTTTGTAGAAAGGACTTTTTTATGAATACTTCCCGGAAAATCAATACCCGGTTACTTACTTTTCAATACTGTATTTTGCAAGGCGTTTACTGGGCTTCCTTTTGTGCGGTCTACACCTTTTCAACGGTACTTCTGCTTTCGAAAAATTTTACAAGTTCACAGATTGGTCTTACTGTCGGTCTCGGAAATATTTTTGCTGTTATCTTACAGCCTGTATTTGCGGGCATAGCAGACTCAACAAAGCGTATTTCCCTGCAGAAGTTGACCGCCCTTTTAACTGTTATCACAGGATTTTTTTATGCTCTTGTCTATTTTCTTCCCAATATCCTTTGGGGGATTGCCGCCTGCTTTTTATTATCAGTTACTTTTCTACAGGTAATCCAGCCACTGATTAATTCGGTCAGCATCTACTATATCAATCAGGGAATTTCCGTCGATTTCGGAGTCTCCCGTGGTATCGGTTCCGTTTCTTATGCAGTGGTCTCCTCTGTTCTCGGGTATCTGACAGAATATAAGGGAGTAACCGTCATTATACCTGCCGGGATTTTTCTGCTTGCCATCGCCGTACTGGTCTTACTGTCTATGCCGCTCTTAAAGCAGAATATCGGGAATACCGAAGGTTTTGTCGTACAATCATCAGCACAGGAAAAACCCGTTGTCAAAGAATCCTTATGGCATTTTTTTACCAGATACCGAAGCTTTAGCATTACACTGATTGCAGTTACCCTGCTTTTTACGTTTCACAACATGACTAACAATTACATGATACAAATTGTACAGTCCATGGGTGGTGATTCTTCCGATATGGGGACCGTATTCTCCATTGCTGCTTTGTGCGAACTGCCTATTATGTTTATCTTTTCAAAACTTTTGAAGCACTTTCGCAGCAGTCGGTTGCTGATTATTTCGGGTATCTTTTTTGCAATTAAATCAGCTGCATATCTTCTGGCCGGTAATATTTTTCAATTTTATCTTGTTCAGATTCTTCAGATGGGAGCATTTGCACTGTATATGCCGGCTTCTATATATTATGTAAACGAAACAATGTCTACCTCGGATAAGTTCAAAGGACAGGCAGTTATGACCGCAACCAATACGCTGGGCGGTGTTGTCGGCAGCCTGCTCGGTGGCTTCCTGCTGGACTATGCCGGTATTACACCACTGCTAATAACAGGATTTGTCATGGCTACTATAGGCGCACTTCTGCTGTGGGTTTCCTGTAAAGGAGAAGGAGAAATTTAAGATGATTATTGATTCACATGTACACATAGGTGGAGAGTATTTGGGATTTACAATGAATGAGATGATGGTAACGGAAATGATGGAGCGTTACCCGATTGATTATGCGATTGTTTCCAATTCAGATTCCGGAGAACTGGATCATTCGCAGCATCTGATTCCTAAAGAGCATCAGGTTTCGCAAGAAGCGGCACTGCAAAGAACCATTACATTTGCAAGGAAAAATCCGAAAAAAATCGGCGTGGCTGTATGGGTAAAGCCTCTTTTGCAGGGCGTTACAAAAGAATTAGAAGAAATGATAGAAAAGAATTCCGATATTATATGCGCCATAAAACTGCATCCGTATCACATGAATCTGTCTCCGACCGATGAAAAGGTACTTCCTTATTTTGAACTTGCCAAGAAATATCATCTTGCGGTCGTTTCGCACACCGGTGGATGTGAAGCTGCAGAACCCATTCATTTATATGAAGCCGCAAAACTGTTTCCAAGCGTTCCTTTTGTAATGGTACATATGGGTCTTGGCACCGATAATCGTGCAGCACTCGATCTGTTGGGAAAGCAGGACAATCTCTATGGTGATACTAGTTGGGTTCCCATGAGCACCACCATAGAAGCTATCCGTCGATATGGAAGTAAAAAAATGATTTTCGGAAGTGATGCCCCTATCGACGGGATTACAACCTATTCCTGCAATCCGAAAGGAGAGCGTTCCATTTATCAAGACTATTTTCACATCCTGCCGGGTGAAATCAGTAAGGAAGCATATGATGACCTGATGTATCGGAATGCTATCCGCATCTTCGGACTGGAGCAGCGTTTTTGATTATTCTACAATTACAGCCGTCCCGCTTGCGGTAACCATTAACATGCCGTTATCTGCCCCAAGGACTTCATAGTCAATGTCGACTCCTACTACCGCATTGGCTCCCATGGCTGATGCACGCCGTTCCATCTCCCTGATAGCGTTCTGTCTTGCCTCAATCAGTTCCTCTTCATAACTTGAGGATCTTCCTCCGA
>JAQXIR010000138.1 GCA_029007885.1 Lachnospiraceae bacterium
CCCGAAAGTGCCCCTGGTCCCGAGGACAGTGCTTACCTATTTGATGATTTTATTCGGATGATGCAGGAGGCGCGATATGCCTAAGAGAACGGATATACACAAAATACTGGTCATTGGTTCCGGTCCCATTGTCATCGGACAGGCTGCGGAATTTGACTATGCGGGTACGCAGGCATGCCGTGCACTGAAAGAAGAAGGCATGGAAGTAGTTCTTGTCAATTCCAATCCGGCAACGATTATGACGGATAAAGATATTGCGGATATGGTTTATATCGAACCGCTGACTTTGGAAGTGTTGGAACAGATTATACAGAAAGAAAAGCCGGACAGCGTTCTGCCGACGCTTGGCGGACAGGCGGCTTTAAACCTTGCAATGGAACTTGAAGAGTCCGGATTTTTAAAGGAAAATCATGTGAAACTGCTGGGAACGACTTCCATGACGATTAAAAAGGCAGAGGACCGTCTGGAATTTAAAACGACCATGGAAAAGATTGGTGAGCCGTGTGCTCCGTCCCTTGTTGTAGAGACGGTGGAAGACGGTGTTACTTTTGCGGAAAAAATCGGCTATCCGGTTGTTCTGCGTCCGGCATATACATTGGGAGGTTCCGGCGGTGGTATTGCCCATAACAGGGTAGAACTGGAAGATATCTTAGAAAACGGTCTGCGTCTTTCCCGTGTTGGGCAGGTACTTGTGGAACGTTGTATTGCGGGCTGGAAAGAAATCGAATACGAAGTGATGCGTGACAGTGCGGGAAACTGTATTACCGTATGTAATATGGAAAACATTGACCCTGTCGGCGTGCATACCGGAGACAGTATTGTAGTTGCACCGTCCCAGACACTCAGCGATAAAGAGTACCAGATGCTTAGAAGTTCTGCATTAAACATTATCAGTGAGCTTCAGATTACCGGAGGATGTAATGTACAGTTTGCACTTCATCCGACCAGTTTTGAATATTGTGTTATTGAAGTGAATCCGCGTGTAAGCCGTTCGTCGGCACTTGCTTCCAAAGCAACAGGTTATCCGATTGCCAAGGTTGCTGCAAAAATTGCACTCGGCTATACCTTAGATGAGATTAAGAATGCAATTACCGGAAAGACGTATGCAAGTTTTGAACCGACGCTGGATTACTGCGTCGTAAAACTGCCACGTTTGCCGTTTGATAAATTTATTACCGCTAAGCGTACCCTGACAACGCAGATGAAGGCAACCGGAGAGGTTATGAGCATCTGTGATAACTTTGAGGGTGCTTTGATGAAAGCCATTCGTTCCCTTGAACAGCATGTGGACTGCTTAAGAAGTTATGATTTTACGCAGCTAACGGCAGAAGAATTGAAAGAACGGCTGAAAATTGTGGATGATCAGCGAATCTATGTAATAGCGGAGGCACTTCGCAAAGGAATTGATTATGACACCATTCATGAGATTACCATGATTGATGTATGGTTTATTGATAAAATCCATACGCTGGTTAAGATGGAAGACCGCATTGCAAAAGAGGAACTGACCAAAGAACTGTTAACAGAAGCAAAACGACTGGAATTTCCGGATACTGTCATTGCGAGAATTGCCGGCAGGACAGAAGAAGAAATCTACGCATTAAGAAAAGAATATGGAATTGTGGCATCGTTTAAGATGGTAGATACCTGTGCAGCGGAATTTGCGGCAACGACACCATATTATTATTCTGTATTCGGCGGGGAAAACGAGGCATCCTATACCAATCAGAAAAAAAAGGTGCTCGTACTCGGCTCCGGACCGATTCGCATCGGTCAGGGAATTGAATTTGACTATTGCTCTGTTCATGCAACATGGGCATTTTCCAAAGCAGGATATGAGACGGTCATTGTAAACAACAATCCGGAAACAGTCAGCACGGATTTTGATATTGCCGACAAATTGTATTTTGAACCGCTGACACCGGAAGATGTTCAGAACATTGTAGATATTGAAAAGCCGGATGGTGCAGTCGTACAGTTCGGTGGACAGACTGCGATTAAACTGACGGAAAGCCTGATGAAAATGGGCGTTCCGATTTTAGGAACCAGCGCTGAAAATGTAGATGCGGCGGAAGATAGGGAACTGTTTGATGAAATTCTTGAAAAATGCGGAATTCCAAGACCTTCCGGCGGTACGGTATATACAGCAGAAGAAGCTAAGAAAGTCGCAAATAAACTCGGTTATCCGGTATTGGTTCGACCGTCCTATGTACTTGGCGGACAGGGAATGCAGATTGCCATCTGCGATGAAGAAGTGGAAGAATTTATGGCAATCATCAATCGAATTGCACAGGATCATCCGATTCTTGTCGATAAATACCTGATGGGAAAAGAACTCGAAGTAGACGCGGTATGTGACGGAAATGATATTTTGATTCCGGGTATTATGGAGCATATTGAGAGGGCCGGTGTACATTCCGGAGACAGTATTTCGGTATATCCGGCACAGACTATTTCTGAAAAGGTAAAAGAAACAATTGCGGATTATACGGCGAAACTGGCACGCTCTCTGCATGTTATCGGACTGATTAATATTCAGTTTATCGCAGTGGGAGATGAAGTATATGTCATCGAGGTTAATCCACGTTCAAGTAGGACGGTGCCTTACATCAGCAAAGTAACGGGCATTCCGATTGTCGATCTTGCAACGGAAGTGATTATCGGAAAGACAATCCGGGAACTCGGATTTGAACCGGGACTGCAGAAAGAGGCAGATTATGTTGCAATCAAGATGCCGGTATTCTCCTTCGAAAAAATCCGTGGTGCTGAAATTAGTCTGGGACCGGAGATGAAATCTACCGGTGAGTGTCTGGGAATCGGACAAGATTTCAATGAGGCACTTTATAAGGCATTCCTGGGAGCGGGATTCCATCTGCCACAATATAAGCAGATGATTATCACCGTAAAGGATGCAGATAAGGGCGAAGCCATTGAAATTGCCAGAAGATTTGAAAAACTGGGTTATACGATTTATGCAACAAGAAGTACGGCAGCAGCACTTAAGGATGCCGGTGTTAAAGCAAGAAAAGTCAATAAAATAAGACAGGAATCACCGACTGTGATGGACTTGATTTTGGGACATAGAATTGACCTTGTCATTGATACCCCGACACAGGGAAGAGATAAGACAAGGGATGGTTTCTTAATCAGAAGAACCGCGATTGAAACAGGTGTAAACTGTTTAACATCCTTAGATACGGCACGGGCACTTGTGACGAGTATGGAACATGCAAAAGACAGCAGACAGTTACATCTGATTGATATTGCAAAGGTAGACCGTCGTGGAAAATAGGAAGAACTATCAGAAGGAATTGGAAAAAATCATAAAGGGATTAAACGGAGAGAAAAAGAAAGTGTTTCTGCATAGCTGCTGCGCTCCTTGCAGCAGTTACTGCATGGAATATCTGCGTCAGTTTTTTTCTGTTACGGTATTCTATTATAATCCGAATATCATGCAGAAGGAAGAATATGAAAAACGTGTAAAAGAGCAGAAACGTTTAATCGAAGAATATAATAAGAGCAAAGAGGCAGACACCATTCAATTCCTGGAAGGAGAGTATTCCCCTTCCTGTTTTCTTTCTGCCGTAAAAGGGCTGGAAACTTGTAAAGAAGGCGGCGCGCGGTGCTTTTCCTGCTTTCGTCTCCGCCTGCTTGAAACGGCAAAACAGGCAAAAGAAAACGGAATGGACTATTTTACAACAACTCTTACCATCAGTCCTCTAAAGAACGCAGAAAAAATTAATGAAATCGGAGAAGAAATCGCAAAAGAAACGGGGATTGCCTTTCTGCCTTCTGATTTTAAGAAAAATAACGGATATTTACGCTCGATTGCATTGTCAAAGCAGTATGGGCTTTATCGTCAGAACTACTGCGGGTGTGACTTTTCAAAACCGCAAAAGGAATCGGAAAATGAAGGATAGGAGAAAATAGATGAAAAAGATTCTTGACGTCATCTCACAGGAGATGGAAGAAGCATTTGAAAAAGCAGGATATGAAAAAAGCCTTGGGAAGGTAACGTTATCAAATCGACCGGACTTATGCGAATATCAATGTAACGGGGCAATGGCCGGAGCAAAACTTTACCACAAGGCACCGCTTATGATTGCAAATGATGTGGCATCCTGTTTAACGGAAAGTGAAGTATTTGAGTCTGTAGAGGCAGTGGCACCGGGATTTTTAAACCTGAATATCCAAAAAAGTTTCTTAAAAGAATATCTGCAGAAAATGGAATCGGACCGGAAGTTTGGTGTAGAAATGCCGGAAGAAAAAAAGACAATTATGATTGACTACGGCGGACCGAATGTGGCAAAACCGCTGCATGTCGGACATCTGCGTTCTGCCATTATCGGTGAGAGTATCAAAAGAATTGCACGCTATAAAGGACATGAAGTAATCGGAGATATTCACCTGGGAGACTGGGGACTTCAGATGGGTCTGATTATCACAGAATTACAGGAAAGACAGCCACAGCTTATTTATTTTGATGATGCATACGAAGGCGAATATCCGAAAGAACCGCCGTTTACCATTTCCGAATTGGAAGAAATCTATCCGACGGCATCCGCAAAATCTAAAGAAGATGCCTCTTATAAAGAACGGGCAATGGATGCAACGTTCAAATTGCAGTCCGGTGTAAGAGGATATCGTGCACTTTGGAACCATATTATTTCCGTATCCGTAACGGACTTAAAAAAGAATTACGCCAATTTAAACGTAACTTTCGACTTATGGAAGGGAGAAAGCGATGTGCATGACATAATTCCGGGTATGGTTTCCTATATGAAAGATAACGGCTATGCCCATATCAGCGAAGGCGCACTTGTTGTAGATGTGAAAGAGGAAACGGATACAAAGGAAATTCCACCTTGTATGATTTTAAAATCGGATGGTGCTTCTCTCTATAATACAACGGACCTTGCGACCATTATGGAGCGTATGAACACGATTCGTCCGGATGAAATCATCTACGTAGTAGACAAGAGACAATCCCTTTATTTTGAACAGGTCTTTCGCTGTGCTCGCAAGACAAAATTGGTAACGCCGGAGACGAAACTGACATTTTTGGGATTCGGCACGATGAACGGAAAAGACGGGAAGCCTTTCAAAACAAGAGAAGGCGGGGTAATGCGTCTTGAAAAACTGATTACTGATATCAATGAAGAAATGTATAAAAAAATCACAGATAACCGGGAAGTAGAGGAAGAAGAAGCACGGGAAACAGCAAAGATTGTTGCGCTTTCCGCAGTCAAGTACGGTGATCTTTCCAATCAGGCTTCCAAAGACTATATCTTTGATATTGACCGGTTTACTTCATTTGAAGGCGATACCGGACCATACATTCTTTATACGATTGTAAGAATTAAATCAATTCTTTCCAAATATCAGAATGCCGGCGGTAACCTTGCTCAGGTAGCGTTAGGAGAAGCGAAAACACCGCAGGAAAAAAATCTGATGCTAGAGATTACAAAATTTAATGCTATGATTGATTCAGCATATGAGGAGACTGCACCGCATAAAATTTGTGCATATATCTATGATCTTTGCAATGCCTTTAACAGCTTCTATCATGAAACGAAGATTATGACGGAAGAAGATGAGGAGAAAAAGGCAGGGTATATTGCACTGTTAATTCTTTGCCGGGATATTCTTGAGACTTCGATTGACCTGCTCGGATTCTCTGCACCGGAAAGAATGTAAAACTGCAGGAAAGAAACGGAGGGGAAGAATGCTATTTAAATGCAAAAACTGTGGAGGAAATGCAGTTTACAGTCCGGAAAAAGAGACGCTTTATTGTCCGCACTGTGAAAGCCTTGACTCAGAAGAAAAAATATCCGGCAGCGGTATGACGCAATGTGTCAACTGCGGAGCACCGTTAGAACCGGAAACATTTACATCGGCAATGAAATGCCCACACTGCGGAAGTTATTTGATCTTTGAAGAGCGTGTGGAGGGGGACTATACACCGCATTTGATTTTGCCGTTTAAGATTGGAAAAGAAAAAGCGGTGGAAGCAATCCGCAAAGAATTTCATAAGAGAACGTTTGTGCCTTCTTCTTTTTTATCGGAAGCAAGTATTGAAGAGATGGAAGGAATGTATGTACCGTTTTTTATGTATGATTATGACTGCGATGCATATTACAGTGCATTGGGAACGAAGGTGCGCAAATGGACAACCGGAGAAACGGAATATACGGAGACTTCTTACTATCAGGTTGTTCGCGATATGGAAATTAGTTTTGATAAGGTTCCGGTTGATGCGTCAGAAGAAATGCCGGATGATGTGATGGATTTGATGGAACCATATGACTATCAGGCACTGACAGCGTTCCAGGAAAAGTATATGTCCGGATTTAACTCGGAAGTTTATAATTTCTCGTCAGAAGAAATGGAAAAGAGGGCAAAAAAGAAAACAAGAAATGATGCCACATCTCTTTTACATGATACACTAAAAGGTTATACAACCTTAACACAGGTTGATGAACAGATTTCCTTAAATCTTACAAAGACAAATTATGCGCTTCTTCCGGTATGGGTATACAAATTCCGTTACCGTGAAAATGTATATGATTTTTATGTAAATGGACAGACCGGAAAAGTAATCGGACAGACACCGGTTTCTTATCCCAAGGTTGCAGGCTACAGCACAACGGTATTCGGAATTACTATGGCAATCGGGCTTATCTTAAAAGTATTGGCGGAGGTGATGTAGGATGAGAGAATATTTTCGATTTTTCAGAATTCCGTTTATCATCATCGGTATTCTTGCCGTCATTACGATTGTTGTAAAGATTGCCTTAAAAGACGATACAAGCAAAGAAAGAACCAATACGGAGTGTACGACACAGGAGAGAGTCTTTGACTATGCAGATAAATTGACAGACAGTGAAGAAGAAAGTCTGCGTAACTTAATTGCTAAGACGGAACGTGAGACGAAGTCCGATATTGTAGTAGTTACATTAAATGAGTCTTTGGTGGAGTATGCAGCATCCTACGCAGACAAAATCGGCTCGGTTCCGATGAGTAAGTGTGTTATGGTATATGCGGATAATTTCTATGATGAGCATAAATTCGGATGGGATCAGCCAATCGGTGACGGTGTCCTGTTTTTGGATAACTGGTACAGGGAGGCTGACGGACGTGTGTATTCCTGGATGTCTACCAGCGGAAGAGTGATTGATCATTTTTCGACTTCACGGATAGACAGTATGTTAGACCGTTGTCTGGCAGATGTAGACAATGATCCGTACGGAGCATATTCGGAATTTGTTGTTTTATACGGAAAGTATATGAGTGAAAGCACGACGCCGATACAGTTACCGATGAGCGGAATTGTAATACTGTCTTTCGTTGTGGCAGGTGTCTTTTTCGCAGTAAACTGGTCCGGTAAAAAGGGTAAGAAAACAGTCAATGCAATGACCTATGTACCGTCGAACAGAATGCATCTGCGCAGGAAAGAAGATCATTTCCTGCGGAAATCCACAACATCCCGTCATATTCCGCAAAGCAGCAGTTCCGGAGGCGGTGGAGGCGGCGGAGGCGGCCATTTTTCAGCCGGCGGAAGTTTTCACGGCGGAGGCGGACACAGCCGATAACAGAAAAGTACATAAAAAAAGACGACCCGTTGACGGTACGGGTCGTTTTTTATGTTCGATTTTCTATTAAGCCATCTGATTTACAGCTTTTGCAAGACGGGATACTTTTCTGGAAGAAGTATTCTTGTGATATACTCCTTTGGAAGTAGCCTTATCAAGTGTGGCTGTGGCTTCTAATAAAGCAGACTTTGCAGCTTCCTTGTCGTTTGCATCAATTGCAGCGTATACTTTTTTAATAGAAGTTTTAACGCCGGATTTGATGGATTTATTTCTTTCTGCATTTGCTCTGCTTACTAAAATTCTCTTTTTTGCGGATTTGATATTAGCCAAGATTTACACCTCCTGTTTAAGATACATAATTGGTAAGTGATACATCTAAGCCGGACACGGACGATTCGATGTAAACACGCGTATATTATTGTAGGGCAATCGCCAATTATTGTCAATAGTTAATTCCTTTGTTTTATACATATTTTTTTGACGTCTGTAAAAAATAATGGAAGAATGCATAAGATATTACAGGGAATTAAAGAGGGCAGACGGTTATGGAATACTTTCGGGTAAGAACGGACCTTGCACTGGAGGCAAGAGAATTTATTGAAGAGGCAGACGGTGAAATACGCGGTGTCATCGCAGAGGAATATGATGAAAAAGACTGTGATGTGCATGTGACAAAAGTTGTCATTAACTCTAAAAACGGTGCCAAAGCAATGGGAAAACCTATCGGTACTTATATTACGTTAGAGGCAGCAGGACTTTCACAACCGGATGAGGATTATCACAGAGAAGTGTCTGTGATTATTGCGAAGCATTTGCAGGAACTTTTGCCGAAACCGGGAGAAGAAAAATCGATTCTTGTCGTAGGACTGGGAAACCGTGACGTGACAGCAGATGCGTTAGGTCCCGGAGTCGTTGATAATCTGTACATCACGCGGCATATGCTCATGCAGTTTGGAAAAGCGGCATATGAGTGTGAAAAAATCAATCAGATTAGTGCGGTCATTCCCGGAGTCATGGGCAAGACGGGTATGGAAAGCGCCGAAATCGTAAAAGGAATTGTAAAACAGACAAAGCCGGATGTAATAGTTGCGATTGATGCATTAGCGGCGAGAAATACCAGACGATTAAACAGGACGATTCAGCTTACCAATACCGGGATTCATCCCGGGTCAGGTGTCGGTAATCACAGGGATTCCATTACGCAGGAAAGTCTCGGTGTTCCTGTCATTGCAATCGGCATTCCGACTGTCGTAGATGCGGCAACGATTGTCAGTGATGCAATTGAACGGATGAAACGGGAGCTTGGCGAAAATGATATGCTGTTTTCCGGTGAAGGAACCGGAACACTTGCGGAAATGAACAATATGTACGTAACTTCAAAAGATATCGATGCAACGATTAAGCGTCTTGGATACACACTTTCAGAAGGGCTTAATATTGCTTTTGATCTGAATGCATAAGGTTGTGGCAAGGAAGCATATACTTGTCTATGGACATTAAAAATCACGTGTGGAAATGGCTAAAACTGTTACTTTTGATCATGCTTTTGATTACTGTTTTCCTTTTGGCAAAAAAACCGCTTAAAAAGACGGAAAATTCATTGGTAACAGAAATCGGAATCAAGATGGGGGAAACCTTGCGACATGAAATTGTAAACACTCATCTTCCGCTTTTGGGATATACGCAGGAAAAAGATGGAACAAAAAATCTTTTGCAAAAACTGCTTTTGCGGGAAAGCCCGCTATACCAATATGCCAAGGGTCATAAAGAGATTACGGTGGCAACGGAAAACAGTGATATTTTACAAATACTCAAAGAAGAAGGAAGTGACGAAGACAGGGAAGATACGGTGGATTTGGATGTAGATTATAACAGCGACGGCATTCTGAAACTCAGCAAAAATATGGAAGAACAGGTGAAAGCGGAAAATGCACAGGCTGTGGAGGGAAAGGAAATTGTAAAACAGCAGGAATATCAGTGGGATTACTACACAACCAAAGAAAGCCTTATCAAAGATTTTTATGCGATTGACTCAACAACTGAGGTGACAGGAGAACAACTGAATGTTGAAAAATTGTTGGGAAAAGATATGACCTTGAAAGAAGAAGAAGAAGGACCGCATATTTTGATTTATCATACGCATTCACAGGAAGGATTTGCAGATTCCGTTCCGGGTGATCCGTCAACAACCATTGTGGGAGCGGGAGAATATCTTGCGAAACTTCTGCAGGAAGAATATGGTTTTGAAGTGTTGCATCATACGGGGGAATATGATGTGGAAGCAAGGGATTATGCCTATTCTTATGCACTTCCTGAAATGGAACAGGTGCTGAAAGATAATCCGAATATCGATGTTGTCATTGATTTGCATCGTGATGCGGTAAGTGATGATAAAAAACTGGTAACAAATATAAACGGAAAGAGCACGGCGCAGTTTATGTTTTTCAATGGACTCAGCCACACAAAAAAGCAGGGAGACATAGAATATCTGAAGAATCCGTACATAGAAGATAATCTTGCTTTTTCTTTTCAGATGCAGGTGCTCTGTAATGAATATTATCCGGGAGTTACAAGAAGAATTTACCTGAAGGGACTGCGGTATAATATGCATCTTCGCCCGAAGACACTTCTGATTGAACTGGGGGCACAGACCAATACAAATGAAGAAATTCATAATGCGGTCGATATTCTTGCCCATGTGCTTGCAATGTGTCTTAGAGGGGAACCTCTTGAGGATGGATGAGGAAAAAGTTGACCGTAACTTTTCCCTTTGCTATACTAACGAATGTAATCGTAAGGTGCAATTCATAAGAAGGCAGGGGAAAATATGGCTCATATCGACCAGTCAAAAATTCGCAATTTCTGTATTGTTGCTCATATTGATCACGGCAAATCTACACTTGCGGACAGAATCATTGAAAAAACAGGACTCTTAACCAGCAGAGAGATGCAGGAACAGGTCCTTGATAATATGGATATCGAAAGAGAACGCGGGATTACCATTAAGGCACAGACGGTGCGTACCGTATATCGTGCCAAAAATGGAGAGGAATATATCTTTAATCTGATTGACACACCGGGACATGTAGACTTTAACTATGAAGTAAGCCGTGCACTTGCAGCATGTGACGGAGCAATCCTTGTCGTGGACGCGGCACAGGGGATTGAAGCACAGACTCTGGCAAATGTCTATCTGGCACTTGACCATAATCTGGATGTTTTTCCGGTCATCAACAAGATTGACCTTCCGAGTGCAGAACCGCAGCGCGTAATTGATGAAATAGAGGATGTCATTGGTATTGAAGCACAGGATGCACCGTTAATCAGTGCCAAAAACGGAATCGGAATCGAAGATGTGTTGGAACAGATTATTCAGAAGATTCCGGCACCGAAGGGAGACCCGGATGCACCGCTAAAAGCACTTATTTTTGATTCTGTGTATGATTCTTACAGAGGAGTCATTACCTTTTGCCGGATTATGGAAGGAAGTGTTTCAAAAGGAACACCGATTAAAATGATGGCAACAAAAGCGACGGCGGAAGTTGTGGAAGTCGGATATTTCGGGGCAGGACAGTTTATTCCCTGCGAAGAATTGTCTGCGGGAATGGTAGGTTATATTACCGCTTCCATTAAAAACGTAAAAGATACCGCTGTCGGCGATACTGTGACGAATGCTATAAACCCGTGTAAAGAACCACTGCCGGGCTACAAAAAAGTGAATTCTATGGTTTATTGCGGCATGTATCCGGCAGACGGAGCAAAGTATCCGGATTTACGGGATGCACTCGAAAAACTCCAGCTAAATGATGCTTCTTTAAACTATGAACCGGAGACGTCGGCGGCTTTGGGATTTGGATTTCGATGTGGATTTTTGGGACTTCTGCATCTGGAAATTATTCAGGAGCGGCTCGAAAGAGAATATAATCTGGATCTGGTAACGACAGCACCGGGTGTTATTTATAAAGTCCATAAGACAAACGGGGAAGTGATTGAACTGACCAATCCGTCCAATCTGCCGGACCCGTCGGAAATCGACTATATGGAAGAGCCGATTGTGACAGCTGAGATTATGGTGACAACGGAATTTATCGGAGCCATTATGGGACTCTGCCAGGAAAGAAGAGGCAGACATCTTGGCATGGAATACATGGAAGAGACAAGAGTACTCTTAAAATATGAACTTCCGCTCAATGAGATTATCTATGATTTCTTTGATGCGTTAAAATCACGTTCCCGTGGTTATGCTTCTTTTGACTATGAACTGAAAGGATATGAACGTGCCGAACTGGTAAAATTGGATATCCTGATTAATAAAGAGGAAGTGGACGCTCTTTCCTTTATCATTCACAAGGACAATGCTTATGAACGTGGCAGAAAAATGTGTGAAAAGTTAAAAGAAGAGATTCCGAGACAATTATTCGAAATTCCGATTCAGGCAGCAGTCGGTGGAAAGGTCATTGCCAGAGAAACGGTTAAGGCGATGCGCAAAGACGTACTTGCCAAGTGTTATGGCGGCGATATTACCCGTAAGAAAAAACTGCTTGAAAAGCAAAAAGAAGGAAAGAAAAGAATGCGTCAGGTGGGCAATGTAGAAATTCCGCAGAAAGCATTCATGAGTGTGTTAAAACTTGATGAAAATTAAGGACAATCCATCGTTAAGTATCTATATTCATATACCGTTTTGTAAACAAAAATGCCTTTACTGTGATTTTCTGTCTGCACCTGCCACGGTGCAGACAAGAGAAGAATATGTAAAGGCATTGCTGTATGAAATCAAAAAGGAGTCCCCCAAGTATGCTTCTTTTGTGGTTACGACCATCTTTTTGGGAGGAGGGACACCCTCTCTTTTAAGCGGAGAACAGATTGGGAGAATCTTAAAGGCAGTATATCGGCATTATCGGGTGGAGCAGGGTGCGGAAATTACCATTGAATGTAATCCGGCAACGGCTTCTTTGCAAAAACTGCGTAGCTTTTACAAAAACGGAATCAACCGCATCAGTATCGGTTTACAGTCTGCAGATGATAAAGAACTTGCCGGACTTGGCAGAATTCATACGTTTTCAGAGTTTTGTAAGACATATGAAGCAGCAAGAAAGGCGGGATTTGAAAACATTAATGTTGATCTGATGGCTGCTTTACCGGGACAGACTCTGCAGTCTTATAAAAACACTTTGGAAAAAGTTACGGCGCTGCAGCCGGAACATATTTCCGCATACAGTCTGATTATTGAAGAAGGGACCCCGTTTTATGAACGATACGGAATTGGAAAAAACGGGGAATATCCGCCACTTCCGGATGAAGATACGGAACGGAGGATGTATGATAAAACGGAGAAATTTTTGCGGGAAAAAGGATATGAACGGTATGAGATTTCCAACTATGCAAAAAAGGGATATGAATGCCGTCATAATCTGACTTATTGGACAGGGAAAGCGTATGTGGGATTCGGAATCGGCGCAGCTTCCTATGTGAATGACACTCGTTATAAAAATACGGATGACTTGACGGAATATATGGAATTTTACCGCGGTCAGTACGATGCCGATAAGATATGCCGGGAGAAACATGTTCTTAATAGGCAGGAGAAAATGGAAGAATTTATGTTTATCGGACTTCGATTGAAAAAAGGAATCAGCCGAAAGGAGTTTGTAAGACAATTCGGATGTGAACTTGAGAGCGTATATGGAACAGTTCTTGAGGAAATGAAAAAAAACAAACTGCTTTGTGAGAAAGGCAATAGGATTTGTCTGACAAAACGAGGAACCGACATCAGTAATTATGTGATGGCACAGTTCCTCCTGTCATGACCGGTTATTGATTTTTCTCATATTCAGCCCTGAGTTTTTCAAGTGCTTTTTTCTCTATTCTTGAAATATAGCTGCGGGAGATGTGAAACATCGTTCCGATTTCCCGTTGCGTCACTTCTTCTCCGGTAATCAGACCGTAGCGCAGCATAATGATTTCTTTTTCGCGGCTGTTTAATGCGGTATCGATAACCTCTTTTAGACGGCTTAGTTTCCGTTCTGTTTCCAGGCGTTCCACAATATCCGGCTGTTCATGTTCGATGACATCAAGAAGGCTGATTTCATTTCCCTCTCGGTCTGTACCGATTGGTTCGTATAAAGAAACTTCCCGGGAAGTTTTTTTCTTTGCCCGCAGCATCATAAGAAGTTCGTTGTCAATACAGCGGGCTGCATAGGTTGCCAGTTTTGAATTCTTACCGGCATCATAAGAAAGAACTGCTTTAATCAGACCAATTGTGCCGATTGATATCAAATCTTCCATGTCAACGTTCGTGTTCTGATACTTCTTGGCTATGTGTGCGACAAGCCTCAGATTTCGCTCTATCAAAATCTCTTTGGCTTTTTTAGACTCCTCCTTATTATTGCTTGCAAGCAGAGCAAGACATTGTTCCTCCGCTTCTTTTGAGAGTGGTTGTTGAAATGTTTTCAAAAGGAGCCTCCAAAGTCAATTTCTATATTCTATGAGAAACGGACAATGAAAGTGCCTTTCCACGAAACACAACTCTTCTTACAAGAAAATAGTAGTGAAAATGACAAAAACATGATAATATGAAAAAGGAAAATCATAAATCATTGTAACGTATGTTACAAATAGAATGAAAAGGGGAAATTTTATGGCTACTATACGGGAAATATTGCAGATTGCATGGGATAATAAGGCATCGGACGTACATATTACGGTTGGAATACCGCCGAAAATGCGAGTAAACGGAAAACTGACCGAGATGCCGTTTGAAAGAATGCTCCCGGCAGCCACAATGGAAATTTTAAAAAGTATTATGTCGGATGTTCAGATGGAACGTTTCGAAGAACGTGGTGAATATGACTTTTCCTACTCAATTCCGGAACTTGGACGGTATCGTGTGAATGCATATAAACAGAGAGGAACTGTTGCCATGGCACTTCGTCTTGTAAGTTCGGATATTCCGTCTCCGGAGAGCCTTGGAGTGCCGGAATCGGTTGTTGATTTGTACAATCGGAAAAGAGGACTTGTGCTTGTCACGGGACCAACCGGAAGCGGTAAGTCTACAACTCTGGCGGCAATTATTGATAAGGCAAACCACAATCGCGATGCGCATATTATTACGTTGGAAGATCCGATTGAATATTTGCATCGTCACGACCTTTCGATTGTAAATCAAAGAGAAATCGGACTGGATTCCCAGACATATGCCAATGCACTGCGTGCGGCACTTCGTGAAGACCCGGATATTATTCTGGTAGGAGAAATGAGAGATTTCGAAACCATATCGGTAGCGATTACCGCAGCGGAAACAGGACATCTGGTATTGTCTACGCTGCATACAATCGGTGCGGCAAGTACGGTAGATCGTGTAATTGACGTTTTCCCACCTCATCAGCAGCAGCAAATCCGTGTACAGCTTGCCAATACATTAGAAGCAGTTGTTTCCCAGCAGTTGATGCCGACAGCAGACGGAAATGCCCGTGTGGCAGCTTTTGAAGTGCTTCATACCAATAATGCGGTAAGGAATCTGATTCGAGAAGGGAAATCGCACCAGTTGACTTCTGTAATGCAGACAAACCGAAAAATGGGAATGATGACAATGGATGATAATATCCAGCAGCTTTTCTATGCGGGAAAGATTACAAAAGAAACGGCAGTACAGTTTGCGGTTGATCCGGATGCAATGGATAACCGGTTGTTCTAAAGAATAGTTTGAAAGATAAGTAGTGCCATATTCCGAAAAGTGTTTTTCGGGATATGGCATTTTTTTATTTACTTTCATGAATCAGGCACTTTACGACATCACAAAAATCTGATATGATATAAGTATCATAAATGCATCTATAATCTCATTGATTCATTTCTACGATTATTTTCCACAAAATAACTACAACAGAATAGGAGTAACAATTATGTTTTCAACGATTACATCGGGGAGCATTCTGGGAATCACCAGCATTTTGACGCAGGTAGAAGTAGACACGGCAAAAACAATGCCGGGATTTGATATGGTTGGAATGCTTTCTTCAGAAGTAAGAGAAGCAAAAGAACGGGTTCGTGTAGCACTGCGTAATTGCGGTCTGCAATTACCGCCGGTTCATATCACGGTCAATATTTCGCCGGCAGATTTACGGAAAGAAGGAACGGCGTATGACCTGCCGATTGCAGTAGGAATTATGGTTTCCCTTGGCAGGGTGTCACAAGCATCCGTGCAAAACATCTGCATGATCGGGGAACTGGGGCTAAACGGTGAACTAAAAGCGGTAAAAGGGGTGTTGCCGATTGTGAAAGCGGCAAAAGAAAACGGATTAACATGCTGTATCCTACCGCAGGAAAATGCAGCAGAAGGCGGCGTTATACAGGGGATTGACGTCATCGGAGCCAAGGACTTTTTGCAGGTTCTTACATATCTTTGCAACAAACAGGAAAGCAATCTGCAACCGGTGCATATACCGATTGATACCCTGTTTGAAAATGAGAAAAAGCAGGAGGAAGATTTTGCGGAGATCATCGGACAGGAAGGCTGCAAACGGGCAGCTTTAATCGCGGCAGCAGGCTTCCACCATATATTAATCAGCGGTCCGCCGGGAGCCGGGAAAACGATGATAGCAAGGCGGATTCCGGGTATTCTGCCACCACTATCTTTTGAAGAGAGTCTGGAAGTTTCTGCCATATACAGTGTGGCAGGCATGCTGGACGAACGAAAAAACCTGATTACGAGACGGCCGTTTTTGGCACCGCATCATACCATCACACCGAAGGCATTTGCAGGAGGCGGTGCGTACCCGAGACCGGGAGTGCTCAGTCTTGTGCACCGAGGTGTTTTATTTCTGGATGAACTGCCGGAGTTTAAAAGAGAGTGTATTGAGATTATGCGTCAGCCTTTAGAAGATAAAAAGATTCAGATTTCCAGAAGTCATGGGGTTTATACATATCCTGCCGATTTTATGCTGGTAGCTGCGCAAAATCCATGTCCCTGCGGTTATTATCCGGACCGTACGAGGTGCCGATGCAGTGAAAAAGAGGTGTT